>JAEWHZ010000171.1 GCA_023387585.1 Pseudomonadota bacterium | reverse complement strand
CCGATGCGGCCCGACAGCATTTACGGGCTCACCAAATGCTGGGGCGAGCTCACCGCCGGCCTCTATTACGACAAGGCCGGCATCCGCAGCCTGATCGTGCGGATCGGCAATGCGCAGGATTTGCCGCGCGCGCCGCGATCGCTCGAGGTCTGGATCAGCCCGCGCGATCTGGTGCAGTTGTCGCTGATCGGGCTCACCCACCCCGATGTCGACGTCAAGACGGTGTTCGGCGTCTCCGGCGGCGGCGGCGCGTGGTGGGATAATTCCGAAGCGACGAAACTCGGCTACAAGCCTCTCGACACCATAAGGGACCACGCCCATCCGGATGCCTTCCTTCCGGTGCCGGACGATGCCGATCCGGTGGGCGAATTCTTCCAGGGCGGCACGTTCTGTACCCTCGACCATGACGGCACCATCCGCCGCCGCTGACGATCCGGAACGCCGAGGCTCCCGCTTCCGTTAAGGGATCGGGAGGAAAGCCTCATGACCACAATTCAACGCAAGGATGCCCCGCGGGACGCCAGCCTCGCCTATCGCGACGGCGAGGGGCGGCCGCATCTGACGCCGGAACAGGAACAGGCGGCCAAGGAGGAAGAGGACAGGCGCGACGACGGACGGCCTCCCGTGCCCGGCGCCGTTCCGCGATCGTCCCCGGACTGAGCGAGGCCGCCTTGGGCAATCCGGAACATTTCGTCGCGTCGCAAAAGGACACCGCCTGGCAGTTCAGCTTTCGCGGCGAGGTCACCGGGCCATTCTCCGATCGCGACCGGGCGATCGAATCCGCCATAAGGCAGGCCGAGGCCACCGGGCTGGCGGATGTCGAGGTGGTGGTTCAGGATCCGGACACAAGGACCGAAATCGTGTGGCGGCCGGGCGCTCGTCCTGAAACGCGATAAAACAAAGGCTTAGAGCTCTTGTTCTGATTCAATCAGAACAGGAAAGGCTTTAGGCGGACGCTTCCTTGCCGACATTGATGCCCTTGGCCACCGCCGGGCGGGCCATCAGCCGCTCGAACCAGGCGTGGAAATGCGGGAATTCGTCCTTGCGGGCGCCATAGCGCTCCCAGGACTGGGCCCAGCCGATCGTGGCGATGTCGGCGATGGAATATTCGCCGGCGAGGTATTCGTTGTCGGCCACCTGCTTGTTCAGCACGCCGAACAGGCGATGCGTCTCGTCCGAGTAGCGCTTGATGGCATAGGGAATCTTTTCTGGGGCATAGAGCGAGAAGTGGTTGTTCTGCCCGAGCATCGGACCGAAGCCGCCGACCTGCCAGAACAGCCATTCGTCGACCTTGACCTGGGCGCGCGGCTCGACGGGATAGAAGCGGCCGAACTTGATGGCGAGATATTTGAGGATGGCGCCCGATTCGAAGATCGAGATCGGCTGGCCGTCCGGCCCTTCCGGGTCGACGATGGCGGGAATCTTGTTGTTGGGCGAGATGGCGAGGAATTCCGGGGTGAACTGCTCGCCCTTGCCGATGTCGATCCGGTGATAGGTATAGGGCACGCCGAGCTCCTCGAGCATGACATGCACCTTCTGCCCGTTCGGGGTGGGCAGGGAATAGGCTTCGATCGGCTTGGTCTGGGTGGTCATGCATTCGCTCCACTGGGCTCGGTGGCGTTCAGCAATATCGTAAACTGCCGATGAAAGGCAAGGCAGGGTGCCCCTGCCCTGCCGGAGCCTCAGAGCGGCATGAGCCGCATCTGCGGGGTGCCGTCGCCGAGCCGGGCGGGCGACACGCCGTCGATGTCGATGGTGGCCACGACGCGCTGGCGCAGGGCCGAGAACAGTTTCGAGGTCACCACGTCGACCGGCTGGTCGAACAGCACCGTGACGGTGTAGCGCGCGCCGTCATCACTGACGGCAATAGCGCGCAGGGTGCCGGTGAAGGCCTGGTTGAGATAGGTGCCGCGCACGCGCTGGCCGATCTGGAAGCCGCGCGCGATGCCCGAGGGCAGCCGGGCACAGGCCGTGTTCCAGTCGCGAAAGCCATGCGCCTGCGCCACCTGTTCGAGCGCAAGCCCATGCGACAGGGTCTTGCCGCGCTGTGCCGCTTCCTTACGCAGTTCGCGCGCCTCGGCCTTCAGCGTGGCCAGGCTGGGCATATCGAGGGAAAAATTCATCATCGTCTCGCCAATCCGCGAGCGCTGCCCGGAAGCTTCCGGTCATGGGGTCCGCCTTGCCATGCGCGCCTCGCAAATCAGAGTACGATCACACGGGTATGTCGAAGGCCGGGCTTCACCATCGGGCCGAAGCCCGGCGGACGGCGGGTGCCGGCGACCGGAGCCGCATATGCGCTTTCCGCAGCGCGAAATCAAGACACGGCGGGTTTGATCGGGCGGCGGCGACATGAAAGGCTGGGCCCGTCTTCCACGAACCGCGCATCCCACGAATCGTACACCCCATGACCGAAATCCTGTTGTTCTTCGCCGGCCTCCTGGCGGGCGCGGTCAATTCGCTCGCCGGCGGCGGCTCGTTCATCGCCTTCCCGGCCCTGCTGTTCGCCGGCGTCCCGCTGGTGATGGCCAATGCCTCCAACACCTATGCCGCCCTGCCCGGCTATGTCAGCGGGGCCATGGGCTACTGGCCGGCGATCCGGCCGCATCGCGATAGGCTGCTGGCCTATACGATCGTGGCGGCGGTTTTCGGCTATCTCGGGGCCGAGCTGCTGCTGGTGGTGTCGGAAGCGCAATTCGCGCTGGTTGTGCCGTGGCTGATGCTGTTCGCCGTGGTGCTGTTCGCCTTCGGCAACGGGTTCAACAGCATCGTGCGGCGCCTGGCAGGCGAGCGGCACGGGGCGCGGGTGCTGGGGCTGATGGCGCTGTGGGGCATGCTGGCGCTGGTCTGCCTTTACGGCGGCTTCTTCAATGCCGGGCTCGGCATCTTGCTGCTGGCCTTCCTCGCCATCGCCGGCATGCAGGACATCCACGCCATGAACGGGCTCAAGCTGTGGATTTCCTCTGTCGTGTCGGTGATCGCCGTTGTGCGCTTTGCGCTCGACGGGGCGATCGACTGGTATCACGGCAGCATCACCCTCGCCGGCGTGGTGATCGGCGGCTATGCGGCGGCGCGGCTGGCCATGCTGGCCCCGACGCGGGTCATCCGGCTCGGGGTGATCGTCTATGGCGCGCTGATGACGGCTTATTTCTTCTACGCCGCCTATGCCTAGCCGCGTTTCGGAAGCACTCTACGCCTGAACCTTGCCGGCCTCGATCTGGGCGCGCAGGGATTCGACGAAGATGTCGAGGCCGAGCTGGCGCTCGCGGCGCAATCGGGCGGCGGCGAGGATGGAGCGCACGCGCTGGGTCGAGTTCTCGAGATCCTCGTTGACGATGACGTAGTCGTATTCGCCGTAATGGGCCATCTCGACGCGCGCATTGCGCAGGCGCCGCTCGATGGTGCCTGAGCTGTCCTGGGCGCGCCGCTCGAGCCGGGCGCGCAATTCGTCGATCGAGGGCGGCAGGATGAACACCGTCACCATGTCGGGGCGGCTGGATTCATAAAGCTGCAGCGTGCCCTGATAATCGATGTCGAACAGGATGTCGTTGCCGGCGGCCAGCTCCTCCTCGACCCGGGCGCGCGGCGTTCCGTAGAAATTGCCGTGCACCTCGGCCGATTCGAGCAGCTCGCCCTCGGCGCGCATGCGCTCGAAGGTGGGCACGTCGATGAAGAAATAATGCTTGCCCTCGACCTCGTCGGTGCGGCGGGCGCGGGTGGTGACCGAGACCGACAGCTTTATGTTGGGATCGGCGCCGAACAGGGCGCGGGAAATGGACGACTTGCCCGCCCCCGAGGGCGAGGCGATGACCAGCATGACGCCGCGCCGCTTGAACTCCATTTCGATCCCTGAGCTGTCGGATGTGTAGGGCTATTTCGTCCGACAAACCGGACAGGTCAAGCAGCGCCGGACGGCACTCCACGGATTCGCGGCAAACAGCGCCGGATAAGCCGTCCGCGCGCCAAAAGGCTTATTCGGCGACCTCGGGCTCTTCGTCGTCGCCCTCGCCTTCCACCATGCCGGCCTGCTCGGCCTCGATGGCGTCGCGCGCCGCCTGGGCCTCGGATTCGGCGGCGGCGGCATTGCGCTCGGCCTCGATCTCGCGCCAGCGCGCCACGTTGCGCTGGTGCTCCTGATAGGTTTCGGCGAAGACGTGCCCGTCGGACGAACGCGGGCCGGCGGCCACGAAATAGAGATAGTCGTGGGTGTCGGGATTGGCGACGGCGCGCAGCGAATCGATGCCGGGATTGGCGATCGGCGTCGGCGGCAACCCGTCGATCTGGTAGGTGTTGTAGGGCGTATGCTGGTTGATCTCGGAGCGCAGCAGGCCCCGCCCCAGCGTCGATTGCCCGCGGGTGATGCCGTAGATGATGGTCGGGTCCGATTGCAGGCGCATCGGCACGCGCAGGCGGTTGACGAAGACGGCGGCAACCTGCGGGCGCTCGGACGCGACGCCGGTTTCCTTCTCGACGATCGAGGCGAGGATCACCAGTTCGTCGGGGGTCGAGACCGGCAGGTCGGGCACCCGGTTTTCCCACGCCTCGGCGACGGCGGCGCTCATCGCATCCTGCATCTTTTCGAGCACCGACAGGCGCGTGTCGCCGGGCGTGTAGTCGTAGCTGCCGGGCAGGATCGAGCCCTCGGCCGGCAACTCGGAAATGTTGCCGGTCAGGTCGGAATTGGCGTCGAGCCGCTGCAGCACCTCCCAGGAGGTCCAGCCCTCGGGAATGGTGACGGCGTAGCGGATCGGGTTGGTCTCGGTCAGGACGCGCAGGATCTCGGACATCGAGGCGCCGGCGGGAATGCGGAAATCGCCGGCCTTGATCTGGCCCTGCCGTTCCATCAGCCGCCCGCCGATCTGGAACACATATTCGTTGGCGATGAGGCCCTGTTCGGTCAGGCGCGCAGCCACCGTCTGCAGGCCGTTGCCGCTTTCGACGCGGAAGGTTGCTTCCTCGGTGGTCGGCCCGTCGCCATAGAATTGCGACGCACCCCAGAGGGCCACGCCGACGACGATGGCGATGCCCAGGATAAGCAGGGTCAAAAGGCCGTTGAGGATATCGATGAAACCGTTACGCCGTCTGGACCGGCGGCGCCGGTCGCGTCGATCTGCCATTCTCAACCTCGCTCGATTCGGCCGGCATTGTTGAAGGCCGCAAGCGGGAAGACAAGTAGCGCCGGGCGACTATCCCCGGATGGGCGGGGGGTGTTGCTAAGAGCGCTCAGTCGGGCTCAGTGCAGCTTGCGCATTACCAGGGTGGCGTTGGTGCCACCGAACCCGAAGGAGTTGGAGAGCGCGACATCGATCTGCTTTTTTACGGCCACCTTGGGCACCAGATTGATCTCGGTCTCGACCGACGGATTGTCGAGATTCAGCGTCGGCGGGGCGATGTTGTCGCGCATCGCCAGCAGCGAATAGATCGCCTCGACGGCGCCCGCCGCGCCCAGAAGGTGGCCGACGGCCGATTTGGTCGAGCTCATGGCGACCTTCGAGGCCGCCTCGCCCAGCATGCGGGTGACGGCGCCGAGCTCGATCTCGTCGCCCAGCGGCGTCGAGGTGCCGTGGGCGTTGATGTAGTCGATGTCGGACGGCGCGATGCCGGCGCGCTTGATGGCGGCCTGCATGGCGCGATAACCGCCATCGCCATCGGGGGACGGCGCGGTGATGTGGTAGGCGTCGCCCGACAGGCCGTAACCGATGATCTCACCATAGATCTTGGCGCCGCGCGCCTTGGCGCGCTCGTAATCCTCGAGCACGACGATGCCGGCGCCCTCGCCCATCACGAAGCCGTCGCGGTCCTTGTCATAGGGGCGCGAGGCGGCGGTGGGATTGTCGTTGAAGCCGGTCGAAAGCGCCCGCGCCGCCGAGAAGCCGGCGAGCGAGAGGCGGTTGACGCAGCTTTCTGTGCCGCCGGCGACCATCACGTCGGCATCGCCGAGCGCGATGAGGCGGGCGGCGTCGCCGATGGCGTGGGCGCCCGTCGAGCAGGCGGTGACGACGGAATGGTTGGGACCCTTCAGCCCGAACCGGATCGACACATGGCCGGAGGCCAGGTTGATCAGGCGGCCGGGGATGAAGAACGGGCTGATGCGGCGCGGACCCTTCTCATGCAGGGTGACCGAGGCGTCGTAGATGCCCCCCACCCCGCCGATGCCGGAGCCGATCAGAACGCCGGTGCGCTCCTGCTCCTCCACCGTCTTGGGCTCGACGCCCGCATCCTCGATCGCCTGCGTCGCGGCGGCCAGGGCATAGACGATGAAGGGGTCGACCTTGCGCTGCTCCTTGGGCTCCATCCACTCGTCGGGGTTGTAGGCCCCGTCCGCGTAGTCGCCCAGCGGCAGCCGGAAGGCGATCTGGCAGGCGATGTCGGAGACGTCGAAATCGTCGATCCGCCTGGCGCCGCTCTCGCCGGCCAGCATGTTGGCCCAGGCGGTTTCGACTCCGCAGCCAAGCGGGCAGACGATGCCCATTCCGGTGACGACGACGCGGCGCAGTTCCATCAAGCCCAAGCTCCGTGGCCGGTTGTCAGCCGACGGCCTTTTGCAGGAATGCGACGGCGTCCCCGAAGGTCTGGATCTGCTCGGCGGCGTCGTCCGGGATCTCGACCGAGAACTCTTCTTCGAAGGCCATCACCAGCTCGACCTGGTCGAGCGAGTCGGCGCCCAGATCGTCGATGAAGCTGGCCTTCTCGGTCACCTTCTCCGCATCCACATTGAGGTGTTCCACAACGATCTTGCGGACCCGGTCGGCGATATCGCTCATTCTGAATTCCCTTCTCGAAAGCGCGGTTGGTTGGCTTCTTATTGGCGCCCTGACGCTTATTCAAGCTTGCCGAGGCCCATGCTGCACAGGCTTTGCGAACTAGACTGCCTATTTGTGCCCGAAAGCAACTGCAAACCCGCAACGGGCGGCGCCCTAGCACAGTTCCTTTCGGGGCGCCATGGGCGCCGCGTTCGCGTTATGCACGTCTGTCACGCCGTCAGATCATGGCCATGCCGCCATTGATGTTCAGCGTATGCCCGGTGATGTAGGCGGCCTCGTCGGAGGCGAGGAACACCACGGCGGCAGCCACTTCCGCCGCCGTGCCCAGCCGTCCGGCCGGCACGGAGCCCAGAATGGCCTCGCGCTGCTTGTCGTTGAGCTCGTCGGTCATCGAGGAGGCGATGAAGCCCGGCGCGATCGAGTTGACGGTGATGTTGCGGCTCGCGACCTCGTGGGCCAGCGCCTTGTTCATGCCGATCAGGCCGGCCTTGGAGGCGGCGTAATTGCCCTGGCCGGGATTGCCCATGACCCCGACCACCGAGGAAATGCCGACGATGCGGCCCCAGCGCTGCTTCATCATCCCACGCAGCACGGCGCGGTTGAGATGGAAGGCGGCGGTGAGGTTGACGGCGATGACGTCGTCCCACTCCTCGTCCTTCATGCGCATGAACAGGTTGTCGCGCGTCATGCCGGCATTGTTGACCAGGATGTCGAGCCCGCCCAGCGCCGCCTCGGCGGCCGGCACCAGCTTGTCGACCTCGTCGAGCTTGGACAGATTCGCCGGCAGGATCGGGCACGGCCTGCCGATCATCGCGGCCGTCTCCTCGAGCGCGCCGACCCGCGTGCCGCTCAGCGCGACCTCGGCGCCGGCGGCGGCCAGCGCCCTGGCGATCTCGCGGCCGATGCCGCCGCTCGCTCCGGTGACAAGGGCGCGTTTGCCTTTGAGATCAAACATCTGGAAGCCTCCGTGCAGCAAACGAATCCGGCCGTTCATATGCCGATTCGCCTTGTTCATATTTCGAGTCAGCCATTCAGCCGCGCCACGAAAGCCTCGATGTCGGC
>JAEWHZ010000168.1 GCA_023387585.1 Pseudomonadota bacterium | reverse complement strand
CCCCCTGAGAGGGAGAGTGCGGACGGGTTTTCCGTGACGGGTTGAGGGCTGGAGGAGTGGCCTCCGGCGCCCGTCGCGGAGATCATCCCGATGGCCAGAAAGGACCGCGCTCGCCCAGGCGGCGCCCGCAGCAATCTCTATGACGACATCACCGACAAGATCATCGCCGAGCTGGAGGAAGGGCGGCTGCCCTGGGTCCAGCCCTGGGGGACGGCGGCGGCGAAGGCGCCGCTCGCCATGCCGAGGAATGCCGCGACCGCGCGGCAATATTCCGGGATCAATGTCCTCATCCTCTGGGGCGCAGTGGTCCAGCACGGCTATCCGACCCAGCATTGGCTCACCTTCCGGCAAGCACTCTCGCTGGGCGGAAATGTCCGCAAGGGCGAGCGCGGCACCACCGTCGTCTATGCCGACCGCTTCACGCCGGAGGACGAGAAGCGCCGCGCCCAGGAGTCGGGCGAAGAAGCCAGCAGCATACCGTTCCTGAAGCGCTTCACCGTGTTCAACGCGGCGCAATGCGAGGGCCTGCCCGAGGACATCGCCTTCGAGGCCCCGCCACCGCCGCCCGGCATGATCGAGCCGAAGGTCGAGGCGCTGATCGAGGCGACCGGGATCGATTTCCGCATCGGCGGGGATCGCGCCTTCTATGTTCCGGCGCTCGACTACGTGCAGGTGCCGCCTCCGGCCGCCTATTTCGAGCCGATCAACTGGCACAGGACGGCGCTCCACGAGATGGGGCATGCCACAGGCCATGCCTCGCGCTTGGGGCGGGATTTTTCGGGCAGCTTCGGCACGAAGAAATACGCCTTCGAGGAGCTGGTCGCCGAGATGAACGCGGCCTTCTGCTGCGCCTCGCTCGGCATCGTGCCGACCGTGCGCCACGCCGACTACATCGGCTCCTGGCTGGAGGTGCTGCGCGAGGATAACCGCGCCATCGTCCGCGCCGCTTCGCAGGCGAGCAAGGCGGCCGACTGGCTGCTGTCGCATCTGCCCGACGAGGACGGCGCTGAATCGGTTGCGGCCTCGACCGAGCGGAGGGTGGCGGCATGATCCTCCTGACCCGTACCCAGCGTGCGCAGCTCCTCGCCAATGGCCGGCAGCGCGGCGCCGATCACGTCCCCGTCGTCAAATTCTTCAATCCCTTCGGCGCGGGCGTCTGGCTCGCCACCGAGCTGGATCAGGGCGGCGACATCATGTTCGGCCTGGCCGATATCGGCTACCCCGAACTCGGCTCGTGGAGCCTGGAAGAGCTGCGTGGGGTCCGGTTGCCCTTCGGCATGGGGATCGAGCGGGATCTGCTCTTCACCGGGGATTTCCCGATCTCGGTCTGGGCGGAGGCTGCGTGGGAAACCGGCAGCATCCACGGCGGAACGAGCCCTCTACCGCGCCGGTGCGGCATTCACCCGCACATCCACAGATACGGAAAGCCGGGAATCCTGATTTCCGGTTGCCGGCTTTGTGGCCTGGCGTCGCACTCTTCAGAGGAAGAGGGCGGCGCTTCGCTTCGTGACGGGTTGGAGGTCGAGAGAGTGGCTCCCGGCCGCCCGTCGCGGAGAAATCACCATGGCCAAAGCTGCCAGGAAGAAGCCCGTCGCCCCGATGATCGTCTTTTCACGGGCGCGCGACATTCCGTTCAACCGGATCAGGCTGTCGGACAGCAATGTTCGCGAGGCTGACGTCGAGGCGGGTCTGGACGAACTTACCCATGACATCGACCGGCGCGAGGATCTCGTGCAGGGCCTCAACGTTCGCGCCATCCTCGACGCGGACGGCGTTGAGACCGGCGATTTCGAGACCCCGGCCGGCGGCCGCCGCTACAGGTCCATCGCGCGCCTCGTCGAAGCCGGTCGCTTCCCGGCCGATGGCCTCGTCCCCTGCATCGTCAAGAAGGCCGATGCCAAGACCTCGGCAGTCGACGACTCGCTGGCCGAGAACCTGCTGCGCCTCGCCCTGCATCCGCTCGACCAGTTCAAGGCGTTCAAGCGGATGTTCGACATGGGCATGTCGAAGGAGGAGATCGCCGACGCCTGGCGGACCACGCCGCGCTACATCATGCAGCGCCTTCGTCTCGCGACGGTCGCGCCGGCGCTGCACGACGCCTATGCGCGGAATGAGATGACGCTGGCGATGCTGGAAGCCTTCACCGTCAATCCCGACCACGAGCGCCAGCAGCAGGTCTGGGAGCGGATCAGCACGTCGTGGCAGAAAGAGCCCTGGCACATCCGCAGCCTGCTGACCGAGACCACGGTTCCGGCTGCCGACAAGCGCGCCCGCTTCATCGGCATCGACGCCTATGAGGCGGCGGGCGGCCCGGTGCTGCGCGATCTCTTCTCCGACGAGAACGGCGGTTGGTTGCAGGACGTCACGCTGCTCGACCGCCTGGTTGACGAGAAGCTGCGCACTGTCGCCGACGAGATCGCCGGACAGGGCTGGAAGTGGATCGACGCGGCAGTCGAACTTCCCTACGGCTACGCCAACGGCCTGCGCAGGCTGGTCGGTGTGACCCAGGAGCTGACCGACGAGGAGCGCACCGCCCGCGAGGCGCTGCGCGACGAGTATGACGAACTCGAAGCGCAGTATGCAGAAGCCGACGACCTGCCCGATGAGATCGACCAGCGGCTCGGGGAGATCGAAGCCGAGTTGGAAGGCTTCGAGAACCGGCCCGTCACCTTCGCGCCGGAAGACATCGCCCGTGCCGGTGTTTTCGTCAGCATCGACCGCGATGGCGAGTTGATCGTCAGTCCCGGTTATGTCCGCCCCGAGGACGAACAACCCGAGAGCGTCGATGGTGAGGATGCGGGCGAAGGTGCCGACCCGTCCGATCCCGATGCGGTGCAGCGCGCGGTTATCACCGTCGGCGGCGAGCCGGTCCCGGACGGCGATGAAGAGGAGGACGATGCCGTCAAGCCGCTGCCCGAGCGGCTGGTGACCGACCTGACCGCCTGGCGGACGCTGGCGTTGCGCAATGCGCTTGCCGAGAATCCGCGCGTCGCCATGACGGCGCTGCTGCACAAGCTGGTTCTCGATACTTTCGAGCGCACCGCCACCTCGGGAACCAGCCTCTATGCCGCCGTGCGTCACATCTA
>JAEWHZ010000131.1 GCA_023387585.1 Pseudomonadota bacterium | reverse complement strand
TCGCCTGGACCCGCGGCCTCGCCCACCGCGCCAAGCTCGACGACAATGCCGA
The DNA here is from genome assembly GCA_023387585.1 of Pseudomonadota bacterium. GTDB lineage: Bacteria > Pseudomonadota > Alphaproteobacteria > Rhizobiales > Devosiaceae > Devosia. The sequence goes on along the minus strand of JAEWHZ010000131.1, from coordinate 5,132 downwards.
GCTGGCGAAATTCGCCGACACCCTCGAAAAGGTCACCATCGCCACCATCGAGGAAGGCAAGATGACCAAGGACCTCTCGCTCCTCGTCGGCCCCGACCAGCCCTGGCTCACCACCATCGGCTTCCTCGACGCCATCGACCACAATCTGCAAAAGGCCATGGCCTGATCTTTTGCCCTCGGGGCAACGCAAACGAAAAGCCCGGCACCAGCCGGGCTTTTTTCTTTGCAGCTCATCCCCGAAGGCACGAACACACCGAACTGTCACCGCGTTGCTTGCTCCCTCACCCCCGCCCGAACGCCGCCACTGAAATCCCCAGCTCGCGCCGCACCACCACGATATAGGCCACCGCCCGCGCCGCCAGCGCCAGCGCCGTGCCCAGCGCCGCCCCGAACAGCCCCAGCGCCAGCGTCAGCGTCACGGTGGCGAATAGATTGAACGCGAACGCCCCCGCCGCGATGGCGATGCATTCGCGCTGCCGTCCGGAAACGATCAGCACCTCGTTGGCCTGCCCCGCCACCGCGCGCGCCAAAAGCCCCGCCGCCAGGATGAACATCAGCGGATAGCCCGCCCCGAAGGCGGCGCCGAACAGCGCCAGCAGCAGCGGCGCCACCGCCAGCGTCACCGCCAGCGCGCCCGCCGTCGACCAGAAGGTCAGCCGGCTCGATTCGCGAACGCTGCGCTGCAGCGCCGTCTTGTCGACATCGACCAGCGCCAGCGCGAAACCGCGCCCGGACACCAGGTACATCGCGTAATAGACGAAATTGGCCAGCGCCAGCGTGCGCGCCGCCGCGAAATACACCGCCACCTGCTCGGCATCGAGCAGCAGCGCCACCACCAGCACGTCGGTGTTGGTCATCAGGTCCTCGAGCCCCGAGATCAGCAGCAGCGGCAGCGAGGCGATCAGCCAGAATCTTCCGCGCCGCGCCAGCTTCACCCGCCCGCCGGCGCGCATGCCGCGCAGCCGCCAGGCCAGCGCCAGCGCCACGCCGATCGTCACCAGCGCCTGGCACAGAATCACGATCAGCCCGACCGTCGCGAACCCCAGCTCGCCCCGCAGCGCGAACACCGCGAGTGCCGCCAGCCCGATCAGCAGCGGGCGCAAGATGTAGACCGGCACCGTGGTCAGCCGGAACCAGCCGAAGCTGCGCGCCACCCCTTCGAGATAATGCTCGAGCGCCAGGAACGGAAAGCCGAGGCACACGAACAGCACCAGCGCCCGCCCCGTCGCATCCATCGGGATGGCGAGTGCCACCAGCGCCGCCAGCCCCGCCAGCACCACCGACGAGCCCACCGCCGCCGCGAGCCCCAGCCGCCAGAACGCATCCACCGCCGCCCCGCGCCCGCGCTGCGCATAGCGCGGCAGGAAGCGCACCGCCGATTCCGCGAAGCCCAGCGCCCCGAAACTGCCCAGCGCGATCAGCCAGGTCCACAGCGTGACGTAGTTGCCATAGTCGTCCAGCGCCATCAGCCGCGCCAGCAGCACCTGCATGCCGAACACCAGCCCGGCGCTGGCCACGCGGATGCCGAAGGCGACAATGGCGTCGAGCGCGCCGCTGCGGCCGGACGTGCTCACGGCCTCGCCCTTTGGCGGCCGCACGAATGCGCTATGGTCTGGAAACGGCGGTTCATCCGCCAATCTTGCCCGGGCTTGGTTTCCAAATCCCCCATGGGTCATCCCCGCAGGGCTCGGACCTTCATTTACCCTAACCCATTGATAAAGGGAGCTTTCGCTTAGGCACGGGTACGCCGCCCTATACGTATAGCAGCAGACACCCGAGCCCCTGGCCCAGCCCCATCACCCGCCGCGCCATTTCCGGCATCCTGCCATAGAACGATTTCAGCGCCGGCCGCAGCCGGTTCAGCCAGGCACGGGCGTAGACATGCCCGGCCAGCGTATAGGGGTGGTGCGTCGAAACCAGTGCCTGCTCCCGGTTGGTCCAGGCCTGCTTGTATTCGGCCTCATTGGCCAACAAATCGTAGCAGCGCGCGCCGGCCTCGATCAGCCAGCCCACGGTCATGTCCATCTGCACCTTGCCCGGCGAATGCGCCGCGAGCGCCGGGTCGAACGCGCCGAGATAGGCGTGATAGTGCCCCTGCGCCAGAAAGCCGAGCTCGATGGCGATCGGCTCGCCGTCGAGCCGCAGCACCGAGACCATGGCGCCCTCGCGTGCCGCCGCGTCCCCGCCCAGCGCGCCGAGAAAAGCTTCGACCCCCTTCGCCGACAGCCCCACCGACAGCCGGCGCGAATCGACCAGCCATTCGCGCTTGAACGCCACCGCCTGCGCCACCAGCGGCGCAAACCCCTCCTCTCCGCCCCACACCACCTCGAAGCTCAGCTCCCCGAGTCGCGCCAGATGGTTGCGCCGCCGGTTGCGGTTGCGCTTCTGCAATCTGCCCAGCGAGGCGAAATAGCTTTCCGGTGTTTCGAACCCGCTCAGATCGAGCTGGAAGCTCGACGCCGAAACGGCGGTGCTCCGGCCCAGCCGCCGCGTCAGCGCCCGCGCCAGCGGCCGGCTGCGCGGCACGGAGGCGAAGGTGGCGACGTCCCAGCGCGGTTCCGCCAGGGCCGCATCCACCAGCGCATCGGCCAGCGCGTCGCCGTCATGGGCTTCATCGGTCAGTGCATCGGCATATTGCACCAGCGGTCCGCCGATCGGCGCCAGCCGGCGCAGCCAGAACCCGCCGGCGAGCATCAGCGGCCACACCCCGACCAACTCGCCCTCATGCCGTGCCATCACCACATGCAGGCTTGCGCCCGGCTCCAGCCGCTCGAGCGCCGTCAGGCACCAGTCCGCGCGCTGATAGAAATTCCAGCCGCTGCCGCTGCGCCGCTCGAGCGCGCGCCATTCATCCGCCAGCGCGACGACCGCCCCCGCCTCGACGATCAGCCCTGTCTCGTAGCGTTGTGCCGCCCGGCTCCCCACGGCCCCACTGCCTCCAATCGGCGATTGACCCCTGACACCCAGCCCAAAGCCGCAATTTTAAGCAATGAAAAAAGCGGTTCCGGTCCCTGCCGGGGGCCGAAACCGCTCGATATGGTTAGCGTCCCGCGCCGCGGGATACTCAGAGCTCTTGTTCTGATTCAATCAGAACAAGAAATGCCCTAGTGATGATGCTCCGGCATCGCCTTCAGCGAATCCTTGGTCCACGAGGTCACGGCATGCACCTCGCCGTCCTCGTCGCGCATGAATTCGAGTTCGCTGATCGGCACCGCCACCGGCTTGGCGCCGATGCCGAGGAAACCGCCGACATCTATGATCGCCGTTTCCTGTCCGCCGGTCCCGTGGACGTGGTCGACCTTGCCGACCTTGTGGTCGTCGGCGCCGTAGACCGTCGCGCCCTCGATCATCGCCGGGGTCAGTTCGGTCTGCGACAGGCGGATATGGTTGGAATGGTCCATGATGGCCTCCTTGGTCTGGAATTTTGCCTGGACCCGACCAATCCTCCCGCCCCCCGCAACGTTCCGGCCGTCGCGATCACGATTGCCGTTCAGAACCCGTTCATGTTCCGTTCATCAACATGGCGAAAGTACGGCAAATTACCCTGCTTGCGCCGCGCGGTTTGTATGGTAGATCGGTAAACCTGCCTCGTTTCCGGACATAATTATGCCGACCGGCGTGATCCTCGCCTTCATTGCTTATGCCTGCTTTTCCGTTGGCGACGCGATGATCAAGGCTATTGGCCCCGAGCTAAGTCCTTTTGAAGTCGGGTTTTTTACCACCGCCATCTCGATCATTCCGGCCATCGTCGCCAATCGCGGCGAGCGCTGGCGCCACATGTTCCACATGCGCCACCCGGTCCTGATCCACATCCGCTGCGCCACCGCCATCGGCGGCACCGCCTGCGTCATCTACGCCTTCACCCACATCCCCTTCGCCGAAGTCTACGCCATCACCTTCACCACCCCGATCCTCGTCACCATCCTGTCGGTTTTCACCCTGAAGGAACGGGTGAACGGATTGCGCTGGATGCTTCTGATCATTGGCTTTCTCGGCGTGCTCCTGGTGGTGCGTCCCGGCTTCCGCGAGCTCGAATTCGGCCACCTCGTCGCCTTCGCCACCGCCTGTTTCGGCGCCGTGACCACCACGATCCTGCGCCACATCGCCCCGCACGAAAAGCGCATCACCATCGTCGGCGTTCTGGTGTTCTATTCAGTTTTGTTCAACGGCATCATGATGTTGCCGGGCTTCATCTGGCCCACCTGGGAGCAGATGGCGATCTTCGTCGCCATCGGCTCGATCGGCGGCTGCGGCGGCCTGCTGATCATCGCCGCCGCCCGCCGCGCCCCCGCCAATCTCGTCGCGCCCGTGCAATACAGCCAGCTGATCTGGGCCATCGTCCTCGGCGCCGCCTTCTTCGCCGAGATTCCGGGCTGGCTCGAGGTCCTCGGCCTGCTGATCGTCGTCGCCGCCGGCCTCGCCAACGTGTTGACGGAAAAGCTGGAAATCCGCTGGAAGCCGCGGATTTTCTTCTACCGCCAGGGCCTCTGAGCTTTCAGAGCGTTTCCAGCAAAAGTGGCTCCCACTTTTGCTGGAAACGCGACAAATCAAAGACTTAGAGCCGCCCTCACCGCGGCCACCGCCGCCTGCGCCTGGCCCGCATCGGGCCCGCCGGCCTGCGCCATGTCCGGCCGCCCGCCGCCGCCCTGCCCGCCCAGCGCCGCCGCGCCCGCCCGCACCAGCTCGACCGCCGACAGTCTTTCGGTCAGGTCCGCCGTGACACCCACGGCGATGCCGGCCTTGCCGTCCTCGGAAATGCCGACGATCGCCACGACCCCCGAGCCGACCTGCTGCTTGGCCTGGTCGACCAGCCCGCGCAGTTCCCGGGGCGGCAGGCCCTCGACCACGCGGCCGACGAAACTGACCCCGTTGACGCTGTCAGCACCCGTCGGCTCGCTAGTCCCGCCGCCCATGGCCAGTTTCTGGCGCGCCTCGCTCAGCGCCCGCTCCGACTTCTTCAACTGCTCCTGCAGCGCGCCGATGCGCTCGAGCACATCCTGCGGCCCCGAACGCAGCAGCCCGGCGGCCGCGTTGACGATCGCTACATTGGCATTGCCCCGATGCCGCGCCGCGCGGCCGGTCACCGCCTCGATGCGCCGCACGCCGGCAGCCACGGCGCTTTCGCCGACCAC
>JAEWHZ010000119.1 GCA_023387585.1 Pseudomonadota bacterium | reverse complement strand
CCGACTGCGCCTGGACCAGGACGATCTGTCGCGCCCGGTCGTCGCCGGCGCGGCCGGACCAGCCGGAGGTCTCGTAGCCATAGGATTCGAAGGCCTCGCGCATGGCGCGGGCGAGCGGGCGGCCGGGATCGACGGCATCCGCCTCGTTGGCGGGCGGGGCGATGCCGGCGCGGGCCGGCATCAGCCCGCCATTATGGGCCGAGGCGGAGGTGCGCACGACCAGCGTCGGCGGATTGCCGTCGGCGCCGACCAGCCGGAACAAGCAGGCGACCCAATGGGTGCGCAGCCTGGTGTCGCGGCGCTGGCGCTCGGCCTGCAAAGCCTCCCAGGCGGCGCGGGTGATGGCGATGGTGGGGATGGTCGGGAACCCGGCCTCGCTGACCCGGTAGATCCAGCGCGCCTTGCCGGTCAGGAGCTTGAGCTGGCTGGCCGACAGGTCGGCCCGGCCGGCGGCCGGGGCAATCGCGAACATCTCCTGGGCCAGGCTCAAACCGTACGTCCTCGCTGTATCGGGCAAGCCATAGCGCATCGGCTCGTGACGCGCCATCAAGGCTTGACTTGGGCAGCACGACCCGCAATGCGTTGGCTATGGACACACGGCCCGAACTCGATGTCACCCTGTGCTCGCCGCGCGGCTTCTGCGCCGGCGTCGACCGGGCCATCCAGATCGTCGACCTGGCGCTCGAGAAATACGGCGCGCCGGTCTATGTGCGCCATGCCATCGTGCACAACAAATATGTGGTGCAGAGCCTCGAGCAGAAGGGCGCGGTGTTCGTCGAGGAGCTCGACGAGATCCCGCCCGCCGATGCCGGGCGTCCGGTGGTGTTCTCGGCCCATGGCGTGCCCAAGAGCGTGCCGGAAGACGCCAGGGCGCGCGAGATGTTCTTTCTCGACGCCACCTGCCCGCTGGTGTTCAAGGTGCATGTCGAGGCGCAGCGCCATCACGAGGCCGGCCACGAGATCGTGCTGATCGGCCATGCCGGCCACCCCGAGGTGGTGGGCACCATGGGCCAGCTGCCCGAGGGGGCGGTGACCTTGATCGAGACGCTCGCCGACGCTGCTGCCTTCGCCCCGCGCGACCCGGAAAAGCTCGCCTTCGTGACCCAGACCACGCTGTCGGTGGACGATACGCGCGAGATCGTCGACGCGCTCCGGGCGCGCTTCCCGCAGATCGCGGCGCCGAACAAGGAAGACATCTGCTACGCCACCACCAACCGCCAGGAATCGGTGAAGGCTGTGGCGCCCACCGTCGATGCGATGATCGTGGTCGGCTCGCCCAATTCCTCGAACTCGCAGCGCCTCGTCGAGGCCGCGCTGCGCGAGGGCTGCCCGGTGGCGATGCTGGTCGACAGGGCGTCGGAGATCGACTGGTCGGCCTATTCCAACATCCGTTCGCTCGGCGTCAGCGCCGGTGCCTCGGCGCCGGAGAAGCTGGTCGAGGAGGTGCTCGACGCCTTCGCCGAGCGCTACCGCATCACCGTTTCCACCAAGGTGACCGCCGAAGAGCGCATCGCCTTCAACATTCCCCGCATATTGCGCGATCTTGCCGCACAGACAGGCCGATGACCGATCTTTTCCTGCTCGAAACCGAACGCCTCAAGCTTTACGGCTGGCGGCGCGACCAGCTCGACGACCTCGTGCGCCTGCATGGCGACCCCGACACGGCGCGCTACCTGAACGACAAGGGCGAGCCCTGGACGCGCGAGGAGTGCGAGACGGCGCTGGAGCACTGGATCGCCCTGTTCGAAAGCCGGCGGCTGGGCAAGATGCGGCTGATCCGCAAATCGGACGGCGTGCTGGTCGGCCGCTGCGGTTTCGGCGTCTACGGCACCGACGACGTGCCCGAGATCGGCTTCTCGCTCTACCCCGAGTTTCGCGGCCAGGGCTATGCCACCGAGGCGGCCTCGGCGCTGCGCGACTGGATTTTCGCCGAGACCGAATGGGATCATTTCCTGGGCATGGCCGATACGCGCAACGCCCCCTCGCTGGCGGCGCTCGGCCGCATCGGCATGCGCAAGACCCATGTTGAGCCGGCGACACGCGGGTTGTCGCGCCAGTTCCTGATCTTCACCCGCGACATGCTCGATGCCCGATAAGGTCATCATCCACACCGACGGCGCCTGTTCGGGCAATCCCGGGCCGGGCGGCTGGGGGGCGGTGCTGGAATATGGAGCCCACACCAGGGAGCTTTCCGGCGGCGAGGCCCTGACCACGAACAACCGCATGGAGATGACGGCCGCGATCGAGGCGCTCAAGGCGCTCACCAGGCCGTGCAAGGTCGAGATCCACACCGACAGCGTCTATCTGCGCGATGGCGTGACCAAATGGATCCATGGCTGGAAGCGCAATGGCTGGAAGACGGCCGACAAGAAGCCGGTGAAGAATGTCGAGCTGTGGCAGGCGCTGGACGCGGCGCTGGCGCGGCACGACATCTCCTGGCACTGGGTGAAGGGCCATGCCGGGCACGATCTCAACGAGCGCGCCGACCAGCTGGCCAATGAGGGTATGGCCCCCTTCAAGCCGCGCCGCGCCGCGGGCTGAGGCGGGGCGGCGGCGCTGGGCCGGCTTTTTGGGCCTTTTGTTGCGACGGGCGATTTCGCCACCCTGAGCACGAACACTCCGCGTGTCACCCCGGGCGTGGCCCGGGGCCTATCACGAGAGGTTGCCGTTGAAGCGCCATCGCGGCCGGGGCGGGCGTTGGAGATAGGCCCCGGCCTGCGCCGGGGTGACAATCGGTGGGGAGGTGAGGGAGGTGCTTCCGGGACCCGCGCCGGAGCCCTTTGTCGTGGAAAACGTGATTGAACCCCGGACGCCTCAGGCTGTTGATCCTGCACAGGAACCCGGAGGCGAAGATGATACTCACAGCCATGTTTCTCGGGGTCACCATCGGACTTGCCGCCCTGACGGTGGCGGCGGACCCTGAATGAAAAAAGGCCGGTTCCGCGAGGAGCCGGCCTTTGAATTGCGCGCGCTTTATCTATCAGCGGCGCTTGACCAGTTGCCACACGCCGCTGACGGTGAGGGCGGCGAGAGCCATCTTCAGAATGTCCCAGACGATGAAGGGCTGCACCGCGCCGCGGAAGGCCGAGGCGACGACATCGGACTGATTGACCCAGCCGGCCTGGCCGGACATGATCAGCAGCCAGGCGAAGCCGAGGCCGAACAGGACCATCGCGCCGCCCAGCATGGCGCCGAACAGGGCCAGCGGGCGGTTGGTGGCGCCGAGGTCGGCGGCATGGCCGATGATATAGGCCATAGGCAGGAAGCCGATGAGGAAACCGGCCGTGGGGCCCATGAGATAGACGGCGCCGCCGCCGGCCGAGAACACCGGAAGGCCGGCAAGGCCCTGCAACAGGTAGAGCGCGACGGTGGCGACGCCGATGCGCCAGCCGAAGCCGGCGGCCAGTAGGGCCACCGCGAAGGTCTGCAGCGTGACCGGCACCGGCCAGACCGGAACGCTGATCTTGGCCGACACGGTCAGCACCAGCGTGCCGAGAAGGACGATGGCGAGATTGGCCGCCATGCGCGCGGTGCCGCTGCGCGGCTGCAGGGCGCCGAGAATGGTGTTGGGTGTGGTCAATGTGACAGACATCGCAAAGCCTTCTGTGCCAAGTTGCGCAGCAGTCTTAGTTGCTTGCCCCGGACCACGCAATGCCGCCCGACCCGACCGCGCCGGTTTTCAAGCGCGACTTTAATCCACGCCATGGCGAGCCGGTGCCGGTGGCGCCGGGCGTGGTGCGCATTGTGGCGCCCAATGCCGGGCCGTTCACCTTCACCGGCACCAATTCCTATCTGCTCGGCGGAAAGAGGCTGCTGGTGGTCGATCCCGGCCCGGACCGGGTGGAGCATCGCGACAGCCTCGTCAGGGCGATCGCCGGAAGGCGGGTCGAGGCCATCGTTTTGACCCACACCCATCACGACCATTCCGCCGGTGCGCGAAAGCTGGCGGCCCGTCTGGGCGCGCCGATCTGGTTCTCCGGCTGGCACGACGGCGGGCGGGGCAGCTTCAGGCCGGATCGCGTGCTGGCCGATGGCGACCGGCTGGCGATCGACGAACTGGTGCTGGAGGCCATCGCCACGCCCGGCCATTGCGACAACCATCTCGCCTTCGGCCTTGTCGGTACGCCCTGTCTGCTGTCGGGCGACCACGTGATGGGGTGGAGCTCGACGGTGCTGTCGACGCAGAAGGGGGCGCTCGATGCCTATCTGGCCTCGATCGACCGGCTGATCGCTTCGCCCTACAAAATCTATCTGCCCGGCCATGGCGATGCGGTGGCGGACGGGCCGGCGCTGGCGCGGGCGCTGAAGGCGCATCGGCTGCAACGCAACGGGCAGATCCTTGCCGCGATCGCTGCGGGTGCCCATATGCCGGGGGCGATCACGCGCGTGGTCTATCCCGGTCTCGACCGGCTGCTGCGGCAGGGGGCACGGCGCACGGTCGCGGCGCATCTCGACCATTTGGTCGCGCACGGACGCGTCAAAACCCGGCGGCGATGGTGGCGGGCCGAGTACCGGATTGCCGATTGATTGGGCATTCGCGCCCCGGAAAAAAGCCCGGAAATCCGCGTCTTACGCGCCCACCCCTGCGCCCGGTGCATATCTGGTGTTCAGTCTGCCCCTCTAGTAATCACGACCAGATAGCTCTAGATATATGGCGTACACAGAAGGGGAAAGGGAAAAGACATGAACATCCGTCAGAAAATCGCTCAGATGGTCCAGTATCGCCGCGCCGTTCGCGAGCTCACCTCGCTCGACGACCGCCAGCTCCGCGACCTGGGCATTACCCGCAGCGACATCCAGACCATCGCTCGCGGCACGGTCCTCTAAGCCGAATTCGGCCTAGGCAAGACCTGAGATGAAGGCGTCCGTTTCGGGCGCCTTTTGTTTTTGGGATTTTGTTTGTCGTGCGGTCGAACCGGAAAAGTCTGCAACTTTTCCTGACCGAACTTCAGCGTATGATGTCCGCTGTTGCGGCGTGGGCGGCGGCGATGGCGTCGGCGGGGGCGAGAAGCAGCTGCAGGCCGCGCTGGCCTCCATTGAGATAGATGCGCTCGTAAAGCAGCGCCAGTTCGTCGAAGACGGTGGGGACCGGCTTGCGCTGGCCGAAGGCGCTGATGCCGCCGATTTTGTAGCCGGTCAGGCGCTCGGCCTCGGGCGGCTTCATCATCTGCGCCGACTTGCCGCCGAAGGCGGCGGCGAGCTTCTTCATATTCGCTTCCGCATCGGACGGCAGCACGGCGCAGACCGGCTTGCCGTCGACCAGCGCCATCAGCGTCTTGAACACCTGGCCCGGATCGGCGCCCAGCGCCTCGGCCGCCTGCAATCCGACGCGCTCGGGGCCCGGATCGTAATCATAGGTGACGAGCTCGAAACCGACGCCGGCCCGGGTCAGGGCGAGCGTTGCCGGCGTGGTCTTCGACACCTCAGACGATGCCGCCCGAGCCGCCTTCGACCGCCGGCCGCGTCTCGGCGACCGCATGGCGGTATTTCGAAGCGCGATAGGCGGCGAGCGGGTCGATGGCGCCGCCCTTTTCGAGTCGCGCCATGGCGAGGATCGGCTCGACATCGGTGCGGAACGCGGTTTTCAGCGCCTGCGTCGCCGCCAGCGCGTCGTTGGCGTCCTGAAAGCCTGTTAGCGCCTTGCGCTCGACCAGCAGCGCCTGGGCATAGGCGCGCTGCACCTCGGCCGCCGACAGCATCAGCGATTCGATGGGATCGGTGACGTTGTGGCTCTGGTCGAGCATATGCGCCGGGGCGAAGCCGGAATCGTCGAGTTCGGCCTCGACCAGCTCGTTGAACACCAGGAACAGGCGGTAGGGGTCGATGGCGCCGGAATCGAGGTCGTCGTCGCCATATTTGGAATCGTTGAAGTGAAAGCCTCCCAGCTTGCCGAACTGGATCAGCCGAGAGACGATCATCTCGATATTGACGTTGGGCGCATGGTGGCCGAGGTCGACGAGGCACTGGGCCTTGTCCCCGAGTTCGGTGGCGATGAGGTAGTTCGTGCCCCAGTCCTGCACCACGGTGGAATAGAAGGCCGGCTCGTACATCTTGTGCTCGGTGAACAGCCGCCAGTCGTCGGGCAGGGCGTCATAGATCTCGCGCATGGCGTCGAGATAGCGCGCGAACTGGCGCGCGAAATTGACCTGGCCGGGGAAGTTGGAGCCGTCGCCGACCCACACCGTCAGCGCCTTGGAGCCCAGCGTCCGGCCGATCTCGATGCATTCGAGATTGTGCTCGACGGCCTGCCGGCGCGTGCCGGCATCGGCGTGGCTGAGCGAGCCGTATTTATAAGAGAGCGGCTGGCCCTTGGCGTCGGAGAAGGTGTTCGAGTTCATGGCGTCGAACCCGAGCCCGAAGCGGCTGGCGGCCTGCTTGAGGCGGTTGGGGTCGGCCTTGTCCCACGGAATGTGCAGCGAGACCTTCGGCGTCGCCTGGGTCAGCTGGTTGATGACCGCGCAGTCCTCGATCTTGTCGAAGATGTCGCGCGGCTCGCCGGGGCCGGGAAAGCGCGCGAAGCGCGTGCCGCCGGTGCCGACGCCCCAGGAGGGGATGCCGACCGTGAAGGCGGCGACCTTCTGCTTGATGGCGTCGATGGCGATGCCGCGCCGGTCGAGCCGCTCGCCGAGGGTTTCGTAGTCGCGCCTGAGATCGGCGTCGCGGGCTGCATTGTCGGCCTCGACCACGGAGGCGTCGATGATGGTCTCGCTCATGAAAAGAATCCCCTCAGCGCGGGAAGGACTGGACGTTGCCGGCGTCGACGTTGAGGATGTTGCCGGTCGACTTGGCCGAGGCTTCCGAGGCGAAGAAATAGATGGCCTCGGCGATGTCCTCGGGGAACACGCTGCGCTTGAGCATGGAGCGCTGGCGGTAATGTTCCTCGAGATCGTCGGTCGACATCTTGTAGGCGGCGGCGCGCTGTTCCTTCCACTCCCCGGTCCAGATCTTCGAGCCGCGCAGCACCGCGTCGGGATTGACGACGTTGACGCGGATCTGCTCGCCGGCGCCTTCGAGGGCGAGGCAGCGGGCGAGATGGATTTCGGCGGCCTTGGCGGTGCAATAGGCGGCGGCGTTGGGCGAGGCGGCGAGCCCGTTCTTCGAGGCGACGAAGACGACGTTGCCGCCGATCTTCTGCGCGCGGAACAGGCGGAAGGCTTCCCGGCTGACGAGGAAATACCCCGTCGACAGGATGTCCATGTTCCTGTTCCACAATTCGAGGCTGGTGTCCTCGATCGGCGCCGAGGAGGCGAGGCCGGCATTGGAGACGAGGATGTCGAGCCCGCCGAACTCGGCCGCGGCCTCGGCGAAGCCGGCGATCACCTGCTCCTCGCGCGTCACGTTGAGGTTCACACCGCGTACGGCATCGGAGCCGAATGCGGCGCCGAGCTCTGATCTGGCGGCGTCGAGCGCCGTCTGGTCGATATCGGCCAGCACCACGCAGGCGCCTTCGCGCAGCAGCCGCGCGGCGGTGGCCTTGCCGATGCCGCCGGCACCGCCGGTGACCAGCGCGATGCGCCCGGCCAGCGATTTCGGCCTGGGCATGCGCTGGAGCTTGGCTTCCTCGAGCAGCCAGTATTCGATGTCGAAGGCTTCCTGCTCGTCGAGTCCGCGATATTCGGAGACGGTGGAGGCGCCGCGCATGACGTTGATGGCGTTGACGTAGAACTCGCCCGAGATGCGTGCCGTCGCCTTGTCCTTGGCGAAGGTGAACATGCCGACGCCGGGCATGAGGTAGACCACGGCATTGGGGTCGCGGATGGCGGGGGAATCGTCGCGCTTCGAACGCTCGTAATAGGCGGTGTAATCTGCGCGATAGGCGGCGATGTCGTCGCCGAGCCGCGCCAGGACCGCGTCGATGTCCGGATCGGCCGGATCGAAGCCGATCACAAGCGGGCGGATCTTCGTGCGCAGGAAATGGTCGGGGCAGGAGGTGCCGAGCGCCGCCAGCTCCTCGAAGCGGTGGGAATTGACGAATTCGAGCACGGCGGCGCTGTCATCGAAATGGCCGAGCTTGTGGCTGTCCTCGGAGATCAGCCCGCGGATCTTCGGCATCAGTTGCGCCGCGATCGCCCGGCGCCGGTCGGCGGGCAGCTCGACCACCTTCGGGCCGCCGAACACCGGCTTGCCGGCCGTCTCGACCTCCAGCCAGGCGATGGCCTTGTTGATGATCTCGATCGTCGTCTCGTAGCACGCCTTCGGGGTGTCGCCCCAGGTGAACAGCCCGTGCGATTCGAGGATGACGCCGCGCGCCTCGGGGTTCTCGGTGCAGAACTTTTCCAGCCACAGCCCGAGCTCGAAGCCGGGACGCTTCCAGGGCAGCCAGCCGATCTCTTCGCCGAAGATCTTTTCCGTCAGCGCCTTCGAATCCTTCGAGGCGGCGATGGCGATGATGGCGTCGGGGTGCATGTGGTCGACATAGGGACGCGGCACGAAGGCGTGCAGCGGGGTGTCGATCGAGGCGGCGCGCGAATTGAGGTTGAAAGTGGCGTGCGGCAGGTAGCCGACCATCTCGTCTTCATGGGCGGGGCCGCGATAGAGCCCCTTGAGGCCGCGCAGCCTGTCCATGTAGAGGGTCGCGAAGCCGTCGAGCCCGATGGTGCCGACATCCCCGCCCGAACCCTTGACCCACAGCACCTCGACCTTTTCGCGGGTCAGAGGATCGGCCTGCCAGATCTTCGAGGAGGTGTTGCCGCCGCCGTAATTGGTGACGCGCTTGTCCGAGCCGAGCAGGTTCGAGCGGTAGACGAGCCGTTCCGGCTCGCTCATCGCCTCCGCCCTGGCATCGTCCCACAGATTCGCAAGGCGACTGGCGATCACGGTATCCTCCAAGGCTCATGGCGTGTGCGGAAATGGTCATGCCCATCGCCGGCTTGTCAATCAGAATTTGCCATTTGTGAGCATGTTCGATCGCGTAGCCTGGATACGAGATTGGTTGTGATTGACATTGATCGGAAATCATGTGTCTAGATGGGCAGGGGGAGACGAATGCACGAAGCTGAGCGCCACAGGATCATTCTGGCCACGGTGCAGTCCCGCCCCATGGCGAGCGTGGCCGATCTGGTCGAGATGACCGGGACCTCCGAGGCGACGATCAGGCGCGACATCGCCGCCCTGCATGTGCGCGGCGAGCTGCGGCGGGTGCGCGGCGGCGCCGAGGCGGTCAACCCGCCGGCGCAGGGCGGACTCGTCGGCCGGCCCTTCTCCGTCAACGAAACCATCAATATCGCGCAAAAGCGCGCCATCGCCCGGGTGGCGGCGGAAATGTGCCGTGACGGCGAGCCGATCATCATCAATGGCGGCACGACCACCTACCAGATGGTGCCGCATCTGGCCTCGAAGCGGCTGTCGGTGTTCACCAACTCCTTCGCCATCGCCGAATATCTGATCCACAATTCGCGCAATTCCGTCGTCATTCCCGGCGGCACCATCTATCGCGAGCAGAATGTCATCCTCTCGCCCTTCGGCGGCGTGGTGGCGAGCCATTTCTTCGCCAGGCGCATGTTCATCGGCTGCCAGGGGCTGAGCCGGCACGGGCTGATGGAGGCCGACCCGATGGTGGTGCAGTCCGAACTGGCGCTGATCGGGCAGGCGGACGAGCTGGTGGTTCTGGCGGACAGCTCGAAATTCACCGCCCGATCGAGCATCATCCTGTGCGGGCTGGACCGGATATCGACGGTGATCACCGATGCCGGGATCCGCGACGAGGATCGCGATCTGCTCGAAAAGGCCGGCGTCGACATCGTCGTCGCCGAAGGCAGGGAGGTTCGCTCGCCCTCGGCCGCCTGATAAAAGGTCTTCTTGACAAAAGGTCTTGCGGCCGGGATTGCGGCAACACTAGATCATCAACCGAAAGTACAAGCTCCAAGGGAGGAAACTGGAAATGAGCGTATTGAAGGCTTTGGGCGTGGCGCTGGCGTTCGGCGTGGCGCTGACCAGCGCGCCGAGCTTCGCGCAGACGCGCATCGCGGTGGTGGCCAAGGACATCGGCAACGGCTTTTTCGTCGCCGCGGGCCGGGGCGCCGAGGAAGCGGCCGCCGAGCTCGGCGATGTCGATATCACCTTCACCGGCCCCAGCGAGCCGACCGCCGAAGGCCAGATCGAGGTCATCAACAGCCTCGTCGCCCAGCAGTTCGACGCCATCGTCATCTCGGCCAACGATCCGGATGCGCTGGTGCCCTCGCTGCAGCGGGCGATGGACCGCGGCATCGTCGTCGTCTCGTTCGACTCGGGCGTCGCCCCCGACGGGCGCATGGTGCAGCTCGACCCGTCCTCGATCGACCTGATCGGCAACACCATCATCAAGCTCGCCGCCGACCATCTGCCCAATGGCGAGGGCCAGATCGCGTTCCTCTCGGGCACCGCGACCGCCACCAACCAGAACGCCTGGCTGGCCGCCGCCGCCGAGCATTATGACGAGTATCCGGGCGTCGAGGTCGTGGCCACGGTTTATGGCGACGATTTGTTCGACAAGAGCTATCGCGAGGCCCAGGGCCTGCTGGCGACCTATCCCGAGCTCGACGCGATCAGCGCGCCGACCTCGGTTGGGATCGTCGCCGCCGCGCAGGCGGTGACCGATGCCGGCCGCGTCGGTGAAGTCAACGTCACCGGCCTCGGCCTACCCTCGGAGATGGCGGCGCATGTGCACTCCGGCGCCTCGCAGAGCTTCGCCATCTGGAACCCGATCGACCTCGGCTATTCGGCGACCATGATCGCCTATCACCTGGTGCAGGGCGACGTGACGGCCGAGCCGGGCGCGGTGATCCCGATCGGGCGCGTCGGCGAGGTTACGCTCGGCGACGACAATTCGGCCGCTATGGCCGATCCGTTCACCTATGACGCCTCCAATATCGACGAGTTCTCCTCGATATTCTGAGGCCGACCCTCCGGTCCGGCGCCCCGCGCGCCGGGCCGGTTCCCCTCCAGGACTGGACTGCATGATGGGACCGCATCCCGACACCGACGCCGCCGGCACGGCGATGCCGCCGGCCGGCACCGTGGCGCCTTTGCTCACGCTCGAGGGCGCGAGCAAGTCGTTTCCCGGCGTGCACGCGCTCAAGGGCGTCAGTCTCGAGCTCTATCCGGGCCAGGTCACCGCGCTGATCGGCGAGAACGGGGCCGGCAAGTCGACGTTGGTGAAGATCCTGACCGGCATCTACCAGCCCGATGCCGGCAGCATCGCCATCGAAGGGCGCCCCGTGGTGCTGCCCTCGGCCCATGCCGCCTTCAACCAGGGCATCACCGCGATCCACCAGGAAACCGTGCTGTTCGACGACATGACGGTGGCGGAGAACATCTATCTCGGCCATGCGCCGCGCACCTGGCTGAAGACGCTGGACTGGCCGAAGATGCGCCGGCATGCGCGGAGCCTGCTCGACGAGATGGGCGCCGAAATCGACGAGATGGCGCTGCTCAAGGACCTCGGCATCGCCAGCAAGCACCTGGTCGCGGTCGCGCGGGCGATGTCGATCGATGCGCGCATCGTCATCATGGACGAGCCGACGGCGGCGCTGTCGCACAAGGAGATCGCCGAACTGTTCGAGCTGATCGACAATCTCAGGCGCGAAGGCCGGGCGGTGCTGTTCATCTCGCACAAATTCGACGAGATCTATCGCGTCGCCGACCGCTTCACCGTGTTCCGCGACGGCGAGATGGTCGGCAAGGGCATGATCGCCGACACCGCCCAGGACGACATCATCCGCCTGATGGTCGGCCGTTCGGTGGACCAGATCTTTCCCCAGCGCCAGACCGAACCGGGCGAGACCGTGCTCGCCGTCGAGGACCTGTCGCACCCGACCGAGTTCGATTCCATCAGCTTCTCGCTCAGGCGCGGGGAGATTCTGGGCTTTTACGGTCTCGTGGGCGCCGGGCGCAGCGAGCTCATGCAGGCGCTGTTCGGCATCACCCGGCCCTCGCGCGGCACCATCGCCGTCGACGGCAAACGGATCGCGCCGGACACGCCGGCCGATGCCGTCGCCAGCGGCATCGTCTACGTGCCCGAGGAACGCGGGCGCCAGGGCGTGGTGATCGGCCTGCCGATCGTCGACAATGTGACGCTGCCCTCGCTGGACCGGACGAGCCGTAACGGGGTGCTGCAGGCGGCCCGCGAGTTCGGGCTGACGCGGACCTATACGGAACGGCTCGATCTGCGCGCCGCCTCGCTGTCGCAGGAGGTCGGAACGCTCTCGGGCGGCAACCAGCAGAAGGTGGTGATCGCCAAATGGCTGGCGACCGGGCCGAAGGTGATCATTCTCGACGAGCCCACCAAGGGCATCGACATCGGCTCCAAGGCGGCGGTGCATGAATTCATGGGCGAACTGGTGGCGCAGGGGCTGTCGGTGATCATGGTGTCGTCCGAACTGCCGGAGATTCTGGGCATGTCCGACCGGGTGGCGGTGATGCGCGAGGGCCGGCTGGCCGGCATGTTCGAGCGCGAGGGGCTCGATGCGGAGACGCTGGTCCGCGCCGCCGCGGGCGTTGCGGAGCGCCCGCAATGAAAGTCCTGCTGCGCAATCGCGAAATCTGGCTGTCGGTGACCATCGTCCTTCTGGTGCTGCTGATCGCAACCCGCTCGAGCACTTTCGCCTCGCCGCGCAACCTGCTGCTGATCTTCAACGACACCTCGATGCTGATCATGCTGGCGCTCGGGCAGATGCTGGTGATCCTGACCCGGGCCATCGACCTGTCCATGGCGGCGACGCTGGCGCTGTGCGGCATGGTGGTCGCGCTGCTCAACGTGGCGTTTCCCGAGGTGCCGGTGGTGGTGCTGCTCGGCACGGCGGGCCTGCTGGGCGGAGCGCTCGGGGCGCTGAACGGCATATTGGTGTGGAAGCTGAGCATACCGCCCATCGTCGTCACGCTCGGGACGCTGACCATCTATCGCGGCATGATCTACGTGCTGGCCGGCGGCGCCTGGGTCAACGCCCATCAGATGACCGATTCCTTCAAGGCGCTGCCGCGCACCGAATTCCTCGGCGTCAGCCTGCTGAGCTGGCTGGGCGTCCTGATGATCGCGCTGTTCTACGTGCTGGCGACGCGCCTGCCGCTCGGGCGCGCCTTCTATGCCGCCGGCATCAACCCCACGGCGGCCACCTATGCCGGCATCAATGTCGGGCGCACCCGCTTTCTCGCCTTCACCTTCGCCGGCGCGGTGGCGGGGCTGTGCGGCTATCTGTGGGTGGCGCGCTATGCGGTGGCCTATGTCGACGTGGCCGGCGGGTTCGAGCTGACCATCATCGCCGCCTGCGTCATCGGCGGCGTGTCGATCGCCGGCGGCATCGGCACGGTGGGGGGCACGGTGCTCGGCGCGCTGTTCCTCGGCGTGGTCAATAACGGCCTGCCGGTGATCGGGGTCTCGCCCTTCTGGCAGATGGCCATATCCGGCGCCGCCATCATCGCGGCGGTGATCTTCAACGCGCGCAGCGAGCGCAAGCCCGGCCGCATCATTCTCAAAGAGGCGGAATCCGCATGACCGATCTGCCCGTATCCGGCCGAAAGATTCCCGACCGGCTCGACAATCCGGTCCGCGCCGCCATCCTGAGCTGGGAGGCGCTGCTGGTGGCGGTGGCGGTGGCCATCTTCGTCGCCAACGCCTTCGCCTCGCCCTATTTCCTCAACGCCTGGAGCCTGAGCGACCTCACCTTCAACTTCACCGAGAAGGCGATCATCGCGCTGGCCATGGCGCTGCTGATCATCGCCGGCGAGATCGATCTGTCGGTCGCCTCGATCATCGCGCTGGCCTCGACCCTGATGGGCATGGCGGTGCAATGGGGCGTGCCTACGCCGGGGCTGGTGCTGATCGGGCTGGGGGTGGGGCTCGCCTGCGGCGCGGTGAACGGCGCGCTGGTGACCGGGCTCAAGCTGCCCTCCATCGTCGTCACCATCGGCACGATGAGCCTGTTCCGCGGCATCGCCTTCGCCATTCTCGGCGACAAGGCCTATGGCGGCTATCCGCGCGACTTCGCCTGGTTCGGGCAGGGCTATGTGTGGTGGGTGATCTCGTTCGAACTGGTGCTGTTTCTCGGCCTCGCGGTGGTGTTCTGGTTCATCCTGCATCGCACCGTGTTCGGGCGGCGCGTCTATGCCATCGGCAACAATCCGGTGGCGGCGCGGTTCTCCGGCGTGCGGGTCGAGCGCATCAAATTCGTGCTGTTCTGCCTGACGGGGCTGATGAGCGGGGTCGCCGCCGTGCTGCTGACCGCCCGGCTCGGCTCGACGCGGCCCTCGATCGCGCAGGGCTTCGAGCTCGAGGTGATCACCATGGTGGTGCTGGGCGGGGTGAACATCCTCGGCGGCTCGGGCTCGATCCTCGGCGTGGTGCTGGCGGCGCTGATCATGGGGCTGGTGACCTTCGGGCTGGGGCTGTTGAACGTGCCCGGCATCGTCATGTCGATCTTCATCGGCGCGCTGCTGATCACCGTCATCGCGCTGCCCATTCTGCTGCGCATGCTGGGGGACAGGCGATGATCGAGCGCGACGGATATGAAAAGCATGCCTTCGTGATGCGGCTGAACCCCGGCATGGCCGAGGAATACAGGCGCCGGCACGATGCGATCTTTCCCGAACTGGTCGAACTGCTCAAGCAGGCCGGAGTGAGCGATTATTCCATCCATCTCGATCCCGAGACCGGCACGCTGTTCGGCACCATGTGGCGGCGCAGGGACCACGCCATGGATAGCCTGCCGGACCATCCGGTGATGCAGCGCTGGTGGGCGCATATGGCCGACATCATGGCCACCAACGAGCGCAACGAGCCGCTGTCGCGCGACCTCGAACCGATGTTCTGGCTGGCTTGAAGTTTTCCCGCGTTTGGGGGAACTGAATCCACACGCCGCTGTTCCCGCTTGAGCAAAGGTGCGCGGAATCGGAACCGCGCTCCGGTCAAAAGCTGTCAGCGAGTTCGGTTAGCTGGGCCGTCAGGCTCGAGAGGGAGAAGATATATGCGTCTGTCCAACATTGCCCTGGGTGCGGCCCTGCTGGCGTTTTCCGCCGCCGGTGCCAGTGCCCAGGTCGTGGTTTCGTCCAAGATCGACACCGAAGGCGGGGTACTCGGCAACATCATCGCGCAGGTGCTGGAAGCCAACGACATCGCGGTCGAGAACCGCATCCAGCTCGGCGGAACGCCCATCGTGCGCGAGGCGATCATCGCCGGCGAGATCGACATCTATCCCGAATATACCGGCAATGCGGCGTTCTTCTTCGACCGCGCCGACGAGCCGCTGTGGAACGACGCGGCGGCGGCCTATGAGGAAGCGAAAACCCTCGACTACGAGGCCAACCGCATCGTCTGGCTGACTCCGTCGCCCGCCAACAATACCTGGGCCGTGGCGGTGCGCAGCGATGTGGCCGAGGCCAACGACCTCGTCACCTTCTCCGACTTCGGCGCCTGGGTCGCCGACGGCGGCGAGGTGGTGCTGGCCGCTTCGTCCGAATTTGTCAACTCGCCGGCCGCCCTGCCGAAATTCCAGGAGGTCTACGGCTTCACCCTGACCTCGGACCAGCTCATCACCCTGTCGGGCGGCGACACCGCCGCGACCATCGCCGCTGCCGCCAACCAGACCAACGGTGCCAATGCGGCCATGGTCTACGGCACCGATGGCGGCATCGCCCCGTCCGGGCTGGTGGTGCTCGAGGACGACCAGGGCGTGCAGCCGGTCTATCAGCCGGCGCCGATCATCCGCGAGGAAGTGCTGAGCGAATATCCGCAGATCGAGGAGCTGCTGGCGCCGATCTTCGAGGCGCTGACGCTCGAGACCTTGCAGGAGCTCAACGGGCGCGTGCAGGTCGGCGGCGAGCCGGCGGAAGCGGTGGCGGCCGATTTCCTCACGAGCAACGGTTTCCTGAACTAGCGGCGGGCGGACGATCCCGATTGTGACGGGGGCAGCGATCGAGCGCCGGGCGCATGGGGGCCGGCTGGCGCTCGATAAGGTGGGCGTGGTGGTCGCCGCCCTGTTGGTGCTCGGCCTCGCGCTGCCCTTCACCGTGCTGCGGCCCAACCGCATCGTCGCCGGCGACGACATCGACCTGTTCGCGGCGCTCGATCCCGTTTGGGCGGTGGCGGTGACGGCAGCCATCGTCGGCGCCGGGGCGCTGGCGCTGCGGCGCGGCGATGTCCGGCCCAAGCTGGTTGTTTCCGCCCTCGCGCTGGTGCTGCTGGTGCTCGGGCTGGGGCAGGCGGCCGGCCATCTGACGCCGGAGGGCGACACGCTGGCGCGCGTCTCGCCGACCTCCGGCTTCTGGGTGCTGCTGTTCGGGCTGGGCCTGTCACTCGCCGATGGCCTGTCGCGGCTGAATCTGCGGCCGGCGCTGCAGCTGGCGGCGCTGGCGCTGGCCGTCATCGCCGTCGCGGCGTTGCTGGCTTCCGGCGTCCTCGTCGAGCTGTCTGTGTTCAAGGAATATGCCAACCGCGCCGCCACCTTCTGGAACGAGGGACGCACCCATCTGGTGCTGGCCTTCGGTTCCGCGGCAGCGGCCGTGCTGATGGGCATACCGCTCGGCATATTGTGCTTTTTCGTGCCGCGCCTGCGCGCCGGCGTGCTGACGGTGCTCAACATCGTCCAGACCATTCCCTCCATCGCCCTGTTCGGCCTCTTGATCGCCCCGCTCGCCTGGGTCGCGGCCAATGTGCCCGGCGCCAGCGCCATCGGTATTTCCGGCATCGGCTTCGCACCGGCGCTGCTGGCGCTGTTCGCCTATGCGCTGCTGCCGGTGGTGGCCAACACCGTGGTCGGGCTCGCGGCGGTGCCGGCAACCGCCATCGAGGCGGCAGAGGGCATGGGCATGAGCGCGCGCCAGCGCCTCGTCCAGGTGCAGCTGCCGCTGGCCTTTCCCGCCGTGCTGGCCGGGCTGCGCATCGTTCTGGTGCAGAATATCGGGCTCGCCACCATCGCCGCGCTGATCGGCGGCGGCGGCTTCGGGGTCTTCGTGTTCCAGGGCATCGGCCAGACGGCGATGGACCTGGTGCTGCTCGGCGCGGTGCCCACCGTGGCGCTGGCCTTCGCCGCCGGGGTGGTGCTCGACGCC
>JAEWHZ010000117.1 GCA_023387585.1 Pseudomonadota bacterium | reverse complement strand
TTCGACAATCCGCCGCGCCCCGCTAGGGCAAATTAAAGTTCCATACAAGCAGGCGGCGCGATAGAAGCGAGACGAGGCCCGCGGGTGAGGGCGGGGAAAGAGGATACGATGACTGCACACGATTCTGGTAACGGCGCCGGCGGGCGCAAATTGCGTTCGCGCGCCTGGTTCGATAATCCCGATAACGTCGACATGACGGCGCTCTATCTCGAGCGCTACATGAATTTCGGCCTGTCGCGCGAAGAGCTGCAATCGGGCCGGCCGATCATCGGTATCGCCCAGACGGGTTCCGATCTCAGCCCGTGCAACCGCCACCACATGGTGCTCGCCGAGCGCGTGCGCGAAGGCATCCGCGAGGCGGGCGGCATCGCCATCGAGTTCCCGGTTCATCCGATCCAGGAAACCGGCAAGCGCCCGACCGCCGGGCTCGACCGCAACCTCGCCTATCTCGGTCTCGTCGAGGTGCTGTACGGCTACCCGCTCGACGGCGTCGTGCTGACCATCGGCTGCGACAAGACCACCCCGGCCATGCTGATGGGCGCAGCCACGGTGAACATCCCGGCTATTGCCATGTCGGTCGGCCCCATGCTCAACGGCTGGCACAAGGGCGAGCGCACCGGCTCGGGCACCATCGTGTGGAAGGCCCGCCAGATGTATGCAGCCGGCGAGATCGGCTACGAGAAATTCGTCGAGCTCGTCGCCTCCTCGGCTCCGTCCACCGGCTATTGCAACACCATGGGCACGGCGACGACGATGAACTCGCTGGCCGAGGCGCTGGGCATGCAGCTGCCCGGATCCGCCGCCATTCCCGCGCCCTATCGCGACCGCCAGGAGATGGCCTACCGCACCGGAAGGCGCATCGTCGACATGGTGCATGAGGACCTCAAGCCGTCCGACGTTCTCACCAAGGACAATTTCCTCAACGCCATCGTGGTCAACTCCGCCATCGGTGGCTCGACCAACGCGCCCATCCACATCAACGCCATCGCCCGCCATATCGGCGTCGAGCTCAATGTGGACGAGTGGCAGCAGCACGGGCACAAGGTCCCGCTGCTGGTGAACCTGCAGCCCGCCGGCGAATATCTGGGTGAGGACTACTACCATGCCGGCGGCGTCCCCGCCGTGGTCAACGAGCTGATGAAGCACGGGCTGATCCGCGAGGACGCGCCGACCGTCAACGGCAAGTCGATCGGCGAGAACTGCCGCGACACGCCGATCGAGGACGAGAAGGTGATCCGGCCCTATGACAGCCCGCTCAAGCCCGAGGCCGGCTTCCTGGTGCTGCGCGGCAATCTGTTCGACAACGCCATCATGAAGACCAGCGTGATCAGCGAGGAATTCCGCGAACGCTATCTCAGCGATCCGGCGCATCCGGGCATGTTCGAGGGCAAGGCCGTGGTTTTCGACGGGCCCGAGGACTATCACCACCGCATCGACGATCCCGCGCTCGAGATCGACGAGCACACGCTGCTGTTCATGCGTGGCGCCGGCCCCATCGGCTATCCCGGCGCGGCCGAGGTGGTGAACATGCGCCCGCCCGACTATCTCATCAAGAAGGGCGTGTCCTCGCTGGCGTGCATCGGCGACGGGCGCCAGTCCGGAACCTCCGGCTCGCCCTCGATTCTCAACGCCTCGCCCGAGGCGGCGGCGGGCGGCAACCTCGCCATCCTCAGGACCGGCGACCGGGTGCGCATCGACCTCAACGCCGGCAGCGCCGACATCCTGATCTCGGACGAGGAGATTTCGACGCGCCGCCAGGAGCTGGCCGAGCAGGGGGGCTACAAATACCCCGATCATCAGACGCCGTGGCAGGAAATCCAGCGCGGCCTGATCGATCAGCTCGGCAGTGGCGCGGTGCTGAAGCCGGCGGTCAACTACCAGCGCATCGCCCAGACCCACGGCGTGCCGCGCGACAATCATTAGGTTGTCGCGACAAAGACTTGCGGCCGTTCGCTGAATCAATGAGGCAGCGGACGGCCTTCAGTCTGAGACCGGGTCCGGCCTTCTGACCTCGATCTCGATCAGCCCCTCGGGCCCGGCGGCGAGGGCGAGGCGCCCGTGCTTGACGGCCAGCGCCTTGTTGCCGAACAGCTTGCGCCGCCAGCCGCTCAGCGCCGGCACGTCAGCATCGTCGTCGAGCACGATGGAATCGATATCCTCCGACGAGGCGATGATGCGCGCGGCGACGCCATTGCTCTCCGCCACCGATTTGAGCAGCACCCGCAGCAGATCGCCGACCGCGCCCTTGGGCGAGGGGCCGCGATGGCGCTCGGGCAGGGCCGGCAGCTGCGACTTGTCCAACCCCTCGGCCTGCCTGAGCAGCGCGATGATCTCGCCGCCCGCCGCGCTGCGCCCGAAGCCGCGTGGTACGGCACGCAGCTTGTCGAAGGCCTCGGGCGAGGTCGGGCGCTGCACGGCGAGCTCGTAGAGCACGTCGTCCTTGAAGACGCGGCTGCGCGGCTGGTCGAGCGTCTGCGCCCGCCGCTCGCGCCATTCGGCCAGCAATTTCAGCGCCGCGAGGTCGCGCGGGCGGTTGATCTTGAGCTTCACCCGCTCCCAGGCGCTCAGCGGGTCGACCACATAGGTGTCGAGGCTGCGCAGGACGCCGACCTCGTCCTCCACCCACTCCCAGCGTCCCGAAGCCTCGATCTGCTGCACCAGCTCGCGATAGATCGGGCGCAGATGCGTCACATCGGCGAGCGCATAGACCTTCTGCTTCTCGCTCAGCGGCCGCGCCGACCAGTCGGTGAAGCGCGAGGACTTGTCGAGCGCCACGTTGACGATCGAGCGCACCAGATTGTCGTAGGAGATGGAATCGCCATAGCCGCACACGCTGGCTGCGATCTGCGTGTCGAAGATGTTGCTGGGCACATGGCCCATCAGCTTGACGAAGATCTCGATGTCCTGGCGCGCGGCGTGGAACACCTTGCGCACCGGGTCAGCGTCGAGCAGTTCGAGGAAGGGGTCGAGTTCGAGCCCCTCGGCCAGCGGGTCGATCAGCACCGCCTCGCTTTCGGTCGCCGCCTGGATCAGGCACAGTTTCGGCCAGTAGGTGGTTTCGCGCAGGAACTCGGTGTCCACGGTCACGAACGGTTCGAGCTTGGCCTGTGCGACGAAGCGCGCCAGCGCATCGGTGGTCGTGATCATGTCCATGCAAATAGTCCCGGCTCCGGCGGTGCTGAACCGCCTTTAATGAATTGGGCGACACTGTGGCAAGTGGGGGGCTTGCTTGACAAGCCCGACGAGAAATGCGCTTGTCCGCGCCGAAAAACCGAGGCCTTTGCGGCCGGATTATACAGGTCCCGCCCATGTCGATGCATCGCTATCGTTCCCACACTTGCGGCGCCTTGCGCGCTGCCGATGCCGGTTCGCCGGTGCGGCTGAGCGGCTGGGTGCATCGCGTTCGCGACCATGGCGGGCTGCTGTTCATCGATCTGCGCGACCATTACGGCATGACCCAGTGCGTGGTCGACCCCGATTCGCCGGCCTTCGCCGCGGCCGAGGCGCTGCGCTCGGAATGGGTGGTGCGCATCGACGGCGAGGTCAAGCCGCGCGCCCCGGAGGCTGTGAATCCCAACCTCTCCACCGGTGAGATCGAGATCTTCATCCGCGAGATCGAGGTGCTGTCCTCGGCGCGCGAGCTGCCGCTGCCGGTTTTCGGCGAGCCGGACTACCCCGAAGACGTTCGGCTGAAATACCGTTTTCTCGACCTGCGCCGCGAAACGCTGCATGCCAATATCGTCAAGCGCAGCAGGATCATCGCGGCCATGCGCAGCGGCATGGGCGAGGCGGGTTTTGCGGAATTCTCGACCCCGATCCTCACCGCCTCCTCGCCGGAGGGCGCACGCGACTTCCTGGTCCCCAGCCGCATCCATCAGGGGCGCTTCTTCGCCCTGCCGCAGGCGCCGCAGCAATATAAGCAGCTGCTGATGGTCGCCGGGTTCGACCGCTATTTCCAGATCGCGCCGTGCTTCCGCGACGAAGACCCGCGCGCCGACCGGCTGCCGGGCGAGTTCTACCAGCTCGACCTCGAAATGAGCTTCGTCACCCAGGAAGACGTGTGGACCACCGTCGAGCCGGTGATGACCGCCGTGTTCGAGCAGTTCGCCGATGGCAAGCCGGTGACGAAGCAATGGCCGCGCATTCCCTATGCCGAGGCCGTGCGAACCTATGGCTCCGACAAGCCGGATTTGCGCAACCCCATCAAGATGCAGGACGTGACCGGGCATTTCCGCGGCTCGGGCTTCAAGGTCTTCGCCAACCAGATCGAGGCTGACGACAAGGTCGAGGTCTGGGCGATTCCCGCGCCGACCGGCGGCAGCCGTGCCTTCTGCGACCGCATGAACGCCTGGGCGCAGGGCGAGGGCCAGCCGGGGCTGGGCTATATCTTCTTCAAGGACGGCGCCGGCTCGGGCCCCATCGCCAAGAATATCGGCGAGGACCGCACCGAAGCGGTCCGCACCCAGCTCGGGCTCGGAGACGGCGACGCCGTGTTCTTCGTCTGCGGCCGGCCGGAAAAGTTCTACAAATTCGCCGGCGAGGCCCGCACCAAGGCCGGAACCGACCTGAATCTTGTCGATTCTGAACGGTTCGAACTGTGCTGGATCGTCGATTTTCCGTTTTATGAATGGGACGAGGAAGAAAAGCGCGTCGACTTTGCGCACAACCCCTTCTCCATGCCGCAGGGCGGCATCGAGGCGCTGGAGACGCAGGACCCGCTGACCATCACGGCCTTCCAGTACGACGCCGTCTGCAACGGCTTCGAGATCGCCTCCGGCTCGATCCGTAACCAGTCGCCCGAGACCATGGTCAAGGCGTTCGAGCTGACCGGCAAATCGCGTGATGAGGTCCAGGAGCAGTTCGGCGGGCTCTATCGCGCCTTCCAGTACGGCGCGCCGCCGCATGGCGGGGCGGCCTTCGGCATCGACCGCATCGTCATGCTGCTGTGCGGCGTCGCCAATCTGCGCGAGATCACCGCCTTCCCGATGAACCAGCAGGCCGAAGACCTGCTGATGGGCGCGCCGGGCACCGCCACGCCCAAGCAGTTGCGCGAGCTCGGCATCAGGCTGGCCGCGCCGGCAAAGCCCTGAACGCGTTAGCGCCGGCTTAACGCGGCATCCTCTAGTCTCGCGGCGAGTATCTTCGCCACGGGACCGGACGTGAAATCGCGCTACGGCAACATCATCGTGCTGATCTGCGCCATCCTGTCCTTCGGGCCGATCGTGTCCGTCGATTTCCTGCTCGACGGTTTCGTGCGCGGCAACGAGCAGCGCCGCCTGCAAAGCCAGGCGGAGGTCACGGCTTCGCAGCTCCACGCCAGCATCGCAGCGGCGGCTGCCGCGCTGACCCGCATCGTCGACACCAGTCCCTCGGCCTGCACGCCTACCTTCGTCGAGAACGCCCATCGCGAGATCGAGCGCAGCCTGTCGCTGCGCGAGGTGATCGTCGAGACCCAGGACGGGCTGCGGTATTGTTCGGCGCGCGCCGAGCAGCCGAGCTATTCGCGCCTGTCCGAGCCGCTCAGCCTGCCCGAGCGGGGCGGGGCGGTCGACGTGGTGCAGCTCGGCGGCATGGAACTGCCGTTCCTGCGCCTCTCCATGCCCTTCGTCGGTTCGCGCAGCATCGCCGCCTTTATCCCGGCCCTGCCGCAGGCGCCCGAATCGCTGCTGCCCGCCATGCCGCCGGGCGCCATGCTGCGCATCGGGCTGACCAGCGGGCTGACCATCGCCGCGGCCGGGCCGGTCGACAGCTTCGATGCCCGCGCCCAGCGCTCCGACTGGGTGGCGACGGAAGCCTTTGTCGGCGGCCTGCCGATCCGCATCGAGATCGCGGCGCCTTTCGCCGCGCTGCGCGCCACCTATGCCGAGCTCGACCTAATGCTGACTCTCATCGCGTGCCTGTTCAGCGCCACGCTGCTGCTGGTCGCGCTGGGCTATGTGCGCCGTACCCAGGTGCCGTCCTTCGATCTCGAACGCGCCATCGCCCGCGGCGAGATCAAGCCCTTCTACCAGCCGGTCATCAATCTGCGCACCGGCGCGCTGATGGGCTGCGAAGTGCTGTGCCGCTGGGAGCGCAAGAACGGGCGCATCGTGCCGCCCGGCCAGTTCATCGACTATGCCGAAACGACCGGTCTCGCCATTCCCATGACCCTGTCGCTGATGGAGCAGGTCAAGAACGATCTCGGGGCCCTGTCGCAGCAGCAGCCCCACCTCAAGATATCGATCAACCTGTTCGACGGCCATTTTCAGGATGGCGCCATCGTCGAGGACGTGCAGGCCATCTTCGGCGGCTCGCAGATCCGCTACGAGCAGCTGGTGTTCGAGATCACCGAGCGCCGGCCGCTGGAAAGCTCGATGCAGACCCACGCCGTCATCTCCGGCCTGCACGCGCTCGGCGCCCGGCTGGCGCTGGACGACACCGGCACCGGCCATTCGAGCCTCGCCTATCTGGCGACGCTCGGCGTCGACGTCATCAAGATCGACCGAATCTTCGTCGACATGATCAAGGCCGATGTCGAGCATGTCCCCGTGCTCGACGGGCTGATCGCCATGGCCGGCGATCTCGGCACCGAAATCGTCGCCGAGGGGGTCGAAACCGAGCAGCAGGCGCTCTATCTGCGGGCCCGCGGCGTCTATCAGGCGCAGGGCTTCCTGTTCGCGCCGGCCCTGCGCGCCCCGGCCTTCATCGAGCTCGCCAACGCGCTGGCGAGCGTCGCACCGGCCCTCCGGCCCGCCCTCGATCGTGCCGCATGACGAAAAGCCCCACAGTTCCGCCTTTTCCCGACGCGATTTTGGTGGCACTACGCCTGTAGCGACAGGAGGGAGACCAGCGTGACCACGGATCCGAACGAGCAGAGCCGCGCCCTGCGCGAGGCGGCGCTTCACTTTCACGAGTTTCCCAAGCCGGGGAAGATCGAGATCCAGTCGCTCAAGCCGCTCGGCAACCAGCGCGACCTCGCGCTCGCCTA
This sequence comes from Pseudomonadota bacterium, assembly GCA_023387585.1. Lineage (GTDB taxonomy): Bacteria > Pseudomonadota > Alphaproteobacteria > Rhizobiales > Devosiaceae > Devosia. The sequence continues at coordinate 1,721 of JAEWHZ010000117.1, read as the reverse complement.
TTCCCCCGGCGTCGCCGCGCCCTGCGAGGAGATCGCCGCCGATCCGGACGCTGTGTTCCGCTACACCTCGCGCGGCAATCTCGTCGCCGTCATCTCCAACGGCACGGCGGTGCTCGGGCTCGGCGCCATCGGCGCGCTGGCCTCGAAGCCGGTGATGGAGGGCAAGGCTGTCCTGTTCAAGAAATTCGCCGGCATCGATTCGGTGGATATCGAGATCGACGAGCTCGACCCGCAGAAATTCATCGCCGCCGTGCGGCCGATGTGGCCGACTTTCGGCGGCATCAATCTCGAGGATATCCGCGCCCCCGACTGCTTCGAGATCGAGGAGGCTCTGCGCGAGCAGATGCCGATCCCGGTGTTCCACGACGACCAGCACGGCACCGCCATCATCGTCGGTGCGGCGGTCCTCAACGGGCTCGAACTGGCCGGCAAGTCGATCGAGACGGCGAAGATCTGCGTCTCCGGCGCCGGTGCCGCCGCCATCGCCTGTCTCAACGTGCTGGTCGGGCTGGGGGCGCAGCACGAGAACATCTGGGTGGCCGACAAGGACGGGCTGGTCACCCACAAGCGCAACGACGTGAACGACAAGTGGCGCGGCCAGTTCCGCCGCACCAGCGACGCCACGAGCCTCTCGGAGGTGATCGGCGGCGCGGACATCTTCCTCGGGCTCTCCGCCGCCGGGGCGCTGAAGCCCGAAATGCTCGAGCGCATGGCGGCCAAGCCGCTGATCCTGGCGCTGGCCAACCCCAATCCCGAAATCCTGCCGGAACTGGCGCGCGAGGTGCGGCCCGACGCCATGGTGTGCACCGGACGCTCGGATTATCCGAACCAGGTCAACAACGTGTTGTGCTTTCCCTTCATCTTCCGCGGGGCGCTGGACGTGGGGGCCACGGCGATCAACGAGGAGATGAAGCTCGCCGCCGTGCGCGCCATCGCCCAGCTCGCCCGCGAACCGGGGCTGGAGGTGTCGCCGACCGGGGCGCCGGCGGTGTACGGACCCGAGCACATCATTCCCAACCCGTTCGACCAGCGGCTGATCCTGCGCATCGCCCCGGCCGTCGCCCGCGCGGCGATGGAGAGCGGCGTCGCCAAGCGGCCGATCGCCGATTTCGATGCCTATCGCGACAGCCTCAACCGCTTCGTGTTCCGCTCGGGGCTGGTGATGAAGCCGATCATCGACCGGGCGCGTGGGCAGGACAAGCGCCTCGCCTTCGCCGATGGCGAGGACGAGCGCGTGCTGCGCGCCACCCAGGTGCTGCTCGAGGAAAAGATCGCCCGCCCGATCCTGATCGGCCGCCCCGCCGTCATCGAAAGCCGCATCGAGCGCTTCGGGCTCAAGCTGCGGCCCGGCCAGGATTTTGAGGTCATCAACCCCGAGGACGACCCGCGCTATCGCGACTATGTGGCGCTGTTCCACTCGCTGGTCGGGCGCGATGGCGTGACCCCGGAAACGGCCCGCACCATCGTGCGCACCAACACCACGGTCATCGCCGCTCTGGCCGTCAAGCGCGGCGAGGCCGACGGGCTGATCTGCGGGTTGCAGGGACGTTACATCAAGCATGTGCGCGACATCCGCTCGATCCTCGGCCTGCAGGACGGCATCAAGGACGTCTCGGCGCTGTCGATGCTGATCATGCCGCGCGGCGCCTTCTTCCTCGCCGACACCTATGTCAGCATGGACCCCACGCCCGACGAGCTGGTCGCCATCACGCTCCAGGCGC
>JAEWHZ010000089.1 GCA_023387585.1 Pseudomonadota bacterium | reverse complement strand
CTGACGGTCAAATTCAGCCATCAAAGTTCCTTTCCCATGGAAGTCATGAACGCTCCTCGCCCTTCCGCGTTGGAATGACCGCTGCGTTTGGCGAATAATATGGATGGCGCATCCGCGATTTACAAGCGGAACCGGCTTTTCGCGCGTGTCCGTCGCGCGTCTGTGAGCGCCTGTGCGTGTCATGGAAATGTCGCTTTGCGGCGGGGGGCGCTGTGCTAGCCTGAACCGGCGAATCGCGTTGTTCCGATCCGGCGGTCCGGTTCGATCCGGGCGGCCCCAGACGAGAGGAGGGCGACATGCCCCGGCTCTTCACCGGCCTCGAGATCCCGGCCGAAGTCGGTTTCCTGCTTTCGCTCAAGCGCGGCGGATTGCCCGGTGCGCGCTGGATAGACCCCGAGAACTACCACATCACCCTGCGCTTCATCGGCGATGTCGACAACACCACCGCCGACGAGGCCGCCGACGTGCTCGAGCGACTCAACCATTCGCTGTCCTTCCGCATCCGGCTCGACCATCTGGGCAGTTTCGGCGGCGACAAGCCGCGCTCGCTCTATGCCGGGATCGAGGGCAACGAAACGCTGGTGCGACTGCAGGCCGCACAGGAGCGCATGCTGCAGCGGGCCGGGCTGGCGCCGGAAGGGCGCAAATTCGTGCCGCATGTGACGCTGGCGCGGCTGCGCGGCACCAGTTCCCACGATGTGGCGCATTTCATCGCCAGCGCCGGGCGCTTCACCCCGATCGAGTTCGAGGTGTCGCGGTTCGTCCTCTATTCGAGCCGGGATTCCGTCGGGGGCGGGCCCTATGTGGTGGAGCAGGGCTATCCGCTGGCGGCCTGAGGCGGGCCTCTTAGAGCCGGGCCGGGCTTAACCCTTCGTTCACCCTTGCGCGAGCGTTCGATGCCACGCGGCGCGGGCGCCAAATTGCGGTCAAACTTGCCCGTCATTGCCAGAATTTAAGTCAAATGCGGCGGCTTTTGACGGCTTGGTAACCATAGTCGTGGAAGGCTTGTGGGGAGCCCAACCGCGATGCGGAACCTGACGAACAAAGGACAAATGGCGATGACGAGCACAGCGCGTGGCCTGCTTTACGGCCTTGCCTTGAGCGCAATTGTAGCCCTTGCGCCCCAGACCATGGCGCAGCAGGTGACGGAACTGGGAAGCTTCAACGCGTGGACGGCGTGGCGGGGCACCGATGCGAGCGGGGAAATCTGCTACATTTCCGGCCAGCCGCAACGGTCCGAGCCGACCGGGGTCAATCGCGACCCGATCCATTTCCTGATCATCCACCGCAAGGGCATGGGCACGCGCAACGAGGTGCAGACGCTGATCGGCTATCCGTTCAACACCTCCAGCGCCAATGTGAGCGCCGCGGTCGACGGGCGCAGCTTCCCGATGGTCGCCGAGGGCAGCGCCGCCTGGCTGGCCTCGACGGCGGACGAGCCCGGGTTCGTCTCCGCCTTCAAGGCCGGCGGGCAGATGGTGGTGCGCGGCACCAGCCAGCGCGGCACCAACACGGTCGACACCTATTCGCTCGCCGGAGCCACAGCGGCGATGAACGCCATCGACCAGGCCTGCAACTGAGCCGCCTTGCCCGGGTTTCGTAAAGCCTGATAACACACGGGCCGGGCAGCCGGCCCGTGTGCATGCGAGAACTCCTTTCCAGAACAGAAGGGCCTGCCATGAGATCGCGTTTCGCCGCCGCATTGCTGGGGGTCGCGCTGGCCGGTTCGGTATCGTCCGGGCCGGCGCTGGCGCAGACCGTGCAGCTTCTGGGCGATTTCAATGCCTGGTCGGCCTATTCGGCCAGCGAAGGCGGGGCGCGGCTGTGCTTCTCGCTGACCAAGCCGACGGCGGTGCAGCCGAGCCCCGAGGGCTATACCGACGCCTATCTCTATGTGACGCACCGGCCCGACGAGGGCGTGCGCAACGAAATCAACCTGGTGGCGGGGGTGGCGCTGGCGCCGGATTCGACGGCGACGGTGACGGTGGGCGGGCAGAGCTGGCAGCTGTTCACCCAGGCCGACGCCGCCTGGCTCGAAAATTCCGGCCAGACCGACGCGCTGGCGCAGGCGATCCGCGCCGGTGCCAATCTGACCGTCGAGGCGACGACGGCGGCCGGCATCCGCTTCACCCAGACCTATTCGCTGTCCGGGGCCACCGCCTCGGCCCGCGCCATAGACGGGGCCTGCTGAGCGCGTCTTTGCCGTCCAGCCGATCGATGCTATATTAGGATGTGAATACGGGGCCGGGGCGAAATACGCCCGTGGCCCCGACGCCATTTTGCCAAAAGATATCGTTTTCCGCGGATTGCCGATGACCATCGCGCTCGACCTCAGCCTTCAGATTCTGCGCCGCCCCGCGCCGGCGCGCGCCCCGCTTGTGGGGCTCGACCGTGCCGAACTGCGCGCGGCGCTGACCGATGCCGGGCTGGAAGAGCGCGAGGCGCGCATGCGGTCCTCGCAGCTGTGGAACTGGATCTATGTCAACGGCGTCACCGATTTTTCGGCGATGACCAATATCGCCAAGCCGGTACGGGCGCTCCTCGACGAGCGCTTCGCCATCGAGCGGCCCGAGATCGTTTCCGAGCAGGTATCGAGCGACGGTACGCGCAAATGGCTGTTCCGCTTCCGCGATCCGGCCCAGCCCCTGGCGCCGCCGGTCGAGGTCGAGACCGTCTATATCCCGGAAGAGGATCGCGGCACGCTGTGCGTCTCCTCGCAGGTCGGATGCACGCTGACCTGCACCTTCTGCCACACCGGCACGCAGAAGCTGGTGCGCAACCTCACGGCGGGCGAGATCCTCGGGCAGGTGATGATGGCGCGCGAGCGGCTGGGGGATTTCCCCGGCGGCGTGCGGCCCGATGACGGGCTGGTGCCGGCGCCGCGCGGCTCGGGCGGATCGGAAGGCGACAGCAGGGCGATCACCAATATCGTCATGATGGGCATGGGCGAGCCGCTCTACAATTACGACAACGTCAAGAAGGCGCTGCTGATCGCCTCGGACGGTGACGGGCTGAGCCTTTCGAAGCGCCGCATCACGCTGTCGACCTCGGGCGTGGTGCCCAAGATCGGGCCGACGGGCAGCGAGATCGGGGTGATGCTGGCCATCTCGCTGCACGCGGTGCGCGACGACCTGCGCGACGTGCTGGTGCCGATCAACAAGAAGTGGCCGATCAAGGAACTGCTCGAGGCGTGCCGGAACTATCCGGGCCTCTCCAATGCGCGGCGCATCACCTTCGAATATGTGATGCTGGACGGGATCAACGATTCCGACGCCGACGCGCGCGAACTGGTGCGGCTGCTGGCCGGCATCCCGGCCAAGATCAATTTGATCCCCTTCAACCCCTGGCCGGGCACCAATTACGGCTGCTCGAGCGCGTCGCGGATCGAAAGATTCGCCGACATCGTCAACCGCGCCGGCTATGCCAGCCCGGTGCGCACCCCGCGCGGGCGCGACATTTTTGCCGCCTGCGGCCAGCTCAAGTCGGAAAGCGAGAGGCTGAGCCGCAAGGAGCGCGAGGCGCTGGGGCTGGAACATGCCTTGTCGTGAGGTCGAACCGGAAAAATGCGCAACTTTTCCTGACCTCACTCTAGCGACGCCGGCCTGATGGACGGCATCGTCATCACCCGGCTCGGGCCGGGGGACGAGGTTGTGCTGGCCGAAATGGCCGAGGGCGTGTTCGACGGGCCGGTGCGCCCGGCGCTGGCGAAGCGGTTTCTCGAAACGCCGCATTACCGCATCGTCGTGGCGCGCGATGGCGGGCTCGTGGTCGGCATGGCGACCGGATTCACGCATTTCCATCCCGACAAGGACGAGGAATTCTTCGTCAACGAGCTCGGCGTTGGCGACGCCTATCGCCGGCGCGGCATCGGGCTGGCGCTGATGAAGGCGCTGCTCGAAGAGGCGCGGGCCATGGGCGCGGCCGTGGCCTGGGTGGGCACGGAGCGCGACAACCACGCCGCGCTCGCGCTCTATCGCAAGCTGCTGGGCCCGGACGACACCGAAGAGGCGATGTCGGTCTTCACCTACCGGATCGGCGAATAGCTATTCCCCCGCGATCCAGTCGCAGCGCCAGCTGGCGGTCGCTGCCGTCGACAGGCGCCGGGTCAGCTCCGGCAGCAGCACGGCCATCTCGTCGGCCAGCACGAAGGGCGGGTTGACGACGATCATGCCGGTGCCGTTGAGGCGCGGCGGGGTCGAGGGGGCGCGCAGGGCCAGCTCGATGCGCAGGATTTTTGCGATGCCGGTGTCACGCAGGCGGGCGTGGAAGCGTTTTGTCTCTGTCGGGTCCTTGAGCGGATACCACAGCGCATAGATGCCGCCGGGCCAGCGCGCATGGGCGCGGGCGAGGCCGTCGACCAGCCGGTCGAACTCGCCCTTTTCCTCGAAGGGCGGGTCAACCAGCACCAGGCCACGCTTCTCCTTGGGCGGCACATGGGTGCCGAGCGATGCCCAGCCGTCGAGCTTCGTCACGCGCACCTGGATGTCGCCGGCAAAATTTTCTGCCAGCAGTTCGTGGTCGCCCGGGTGGAGTTCCAGGGCGAACATGCGGTCCTCGGCGCGCATCAGATGGCGGGTGAGGTGCGGGGAGCCGGGATAGAAGCGCAGCGTGCCGTCCGGATTGAAGCTTTGCACCGCTTCGAGATAGGGCGCCGCGAGGGTGGCGGCTTCGCCGGTGAGCGGTTCGGCGAGCAGCTTTGCGATGCCCTCGCTCCATTCGCCGGTCTTTTGCGCCTGATCGCCCAGAAGATCATAGAGCCCGGCGCCGGCATGGGTGTCGAGCACGCGGAAGGCGGCTTGCTTGCGCATCAGGTAGACGAGGATGCGAGTCAGGGTGAGATGCTTGACCACATCGGCGAAATTGCCGGCGTGAAAGGCGTGGCGGTAATTCATCTATCTGCGTGCTTCGGCGAACAGGAGCGTCGCGGCAAAGCTCATGAACACGGCGGCGAAACCGTAGTTCAGCGCCTTCGACACCCATTGGCGCTCGCGCAAGGTCGTGGTCAGCCATTCGGCGAGCAGCACGACGGCGATGACGACGGGCAGCGAGACCAGTACGAACTCGACGCCGAGGAACATCAGCTTGGCCGCCGCGCCTGGATCCTCGGCCGAGACGAACTGGGGCAGGAAGGTCACGAAGAACAGGGCGATCTTGGGATTGGTGAGGTTGATGCCGAGCCCGGTGAGATAGCTTTCGAGAAGGCGCGGCCTGCGCGCGTCGGCCTCTACCGCCAGCACGCCGCCGCCGGCACGCAGCGCCTGGATGGCGAGCCAGACCAGATAGAGCGCCCCGACGATCTTGAGCACCCAGAAGACGGAAGGGGCGGTGACGATGAGGATCGAGATGCCGAAGGCGACCAGCGCGGTGTGCACGGCGATGCCGGTGATGGCGCCGGAAACGGTGGCGAAGCCGTGCAGGCGGCCGAAATTCATGGTGCGGGCCACGAACAGCGCCATGTCGGGGCCGGGCGTGACCGCGAGCGCGAAGCTCGCGAGCGCGAAGGCGAGGATGACGGGAAGGTCGGGGATGAAGGCGGACATGTATCATTTGTCTCTTGTATCGCGCGACAATTGCACCAAAGCGCCGGGATGAATAGGGTGCGCCCGATTTCCGGCCGTTCCGGCCGTCCCTGACGAGAATCAAAATGGCGAATGACATCAACAAGGTCGTGCTGGCCTATTCGGGCGGGCTCGACACCTCGATCATCCTCAAATGGCTCAAACAGACCTATAATTGCGAGGTGGTGACCTTCACCGCCGATCTGGGCCAGGGCGAGGAGCTTGAGCCGGCGCGCAGGAAGGCCGAGATGTTCGGCATCAAGGACATCTATATCGAGGATCTGCGCGAGGAATTCGTGCGCGACTTCGTGTTCCCGATGTTCCGCGCCAACGCCATGTATGAGGGGCTGTACCTGCTCGGCACCTCGATCGCGCGGCCGCTGATCGCCAAGCGGCTGGTGGAGATCGCGCACGAGACCGGGGCCGATGCCATCTCGCACGGCGCCACCGGCAAGGGCAACGACCAGGTGCGGTTCGAACTGACCGCCAATGCGCTCGACCCGGCGATCAAGGTGATCGCGCCGTGGCGCGAATGGGATCTGCGCAGCCGCACCAAGCTGCTCGAATATGCCGAAGCGCACCAGATCCCGATCGCCAAGGACAAGCGCGGCGAGGCGCCGTTCTCGGTCGACGCCAATCTGCTGCACACCTCCTCGGAAGGAAAGGTGCTGGAGGATCCGGGCGTGGAAGCGCCCGACTATGTGTTCCAGCGCACCGTCGATCCCGAACGGGCCCCCGACACGCCGCAACATGTCCGGATCGGCTTCGAAAAGGGCGATGCGGTGTCGGTCGACGGGGTGCGCCTGTCCCCGGCCGGCCTGCTCGAAAAGCTCAACGAGCTGGGCGGCAGGCACGGTGTGGGCCGGCTGGACCTGGTGGAAAACCGCTTCGTGGGCATGAAGTCGCGCGGCGTTTACGAGACGCCCGGCGGCACGATCCTTCACCTCGCTCATCGCGGCATCGAGTCGATCACGCTCGACC
>JAEWHZ010000060.1 GCA_023387585.1 Pseudomonadota bacterium | reverse complement strand
GTCGCCCGACTGCAACTGGGCGAGCAGGCGTTCCTCGATCTGGTGCGAGAGCTTGCGGCGCTCGATCGGCGCGCCTGTGGGTTTTTCCATATTGGCCTGCATCCTTTGGCTGTGATGCATGTAACCCCGCGCGGCCGCCTCCGCTAGCTCGGTCGGCCCGGTCACCACCCCGAAAACCAGCAGCGTCCCGCTTCCCCCACCCGCCCGAACAGGCAGCGTCCGGCGGTCGTCTCCGCCCGTTGCGCGAACTGGTATAATGACCTGTTGACATGATGTCGATAGCTGCCTTAGCTACGACGGAACGTCGATCGAGGGAGGATCACATGACGAAGGTTGCGCTGTTCGGCGCCGGGGGCAAAATGGGCGTGCGCCTGTCGCGCAATCTGGCGCGCTCGGATTACCAGGTCGCCCATGTGGAGATTTCCCCCGAGGGGCGCGACCGGCTCAAGGCCGAGACCGGATTCGATTGCGTCGATCCCGACCAGGCCCTCAGCAATGCCGACATCGTCGTCCTCGCCGTCCCCGACCGGCTGATCGGCAGGATTCTGCACGGCATCATCGACAAGCTGCGCTCCGGCAGCGCCGTCATCATCCTCGACGCCGCCGCGCCCCATGCCGGCACCCTGCCCGAGCGCGACGACGTCACCTATTTCGTCACCCATCCCTGCCATCCGCCGATCTTCAACGACGAGGTCGATCCGGCCGCGAAGTCCGACTATTTCGGCGGCATCGCCGCCCGGCAGCATATCGTGTGCGCCCTGATGCAGGGGCCGGAGGAGCATTACGCCCTGTGCGAATCCGTCGCCCGCACCATCTGGGCCCCGGTCATGCGCTCGCATCGGTGCACGGTGGAAGCCATCGCCATTCTCGAGCCGGCCATGTCGGAGACCGTCGGCGCCACGCTGGCGCTGGCACTGCGCGAGGCAACCGACGAGGCCGTGCGCCGCGGCGTGCCGCGCGAGGCGGCGATGGATTTCATGCTCGGGCATCTCAACATCGAGCTGGCCATCGCCTTCGACGTCTTCCCGGAAGGCAAGTTCTCCGACGGCGCGTTGCAGGCCATCGCCGCCGCCAAGCCGCTGATCTTCCGCGACGACTGGCTGGAGCGCGTGTTCAGCCCCGATGCCGTCATGGCTTCGGTCAAGGAGATCGCCGATCCGGGCGTTCCCGCCTGAGCGAAGCGCGATCATCGCGCAGACAGGGATCAAGCATCGCCGGCCATCGCGACCCGGGCCGGCCGACGACCGAAAGAACAGGCGCCGGGGTCGGGCGCTCAATGGGAGGACCACGCATGAAGATCACCCTCGCCTCCGCAGCGCTCGCGCTGGCCGTGGCAAGCCCCGCCATGGCGCAGGAATCCATCCGTTTCTTCAACATCTTCGATGCCAATGCCGCGCGACTTTGGGAGGAGCCGCTGGCCAACTACACCGCCGAAACCGGGGTGCGGATCGAAAGCGAATCCGTCGCCGGCAGCGGCGCCGCCGTCTATCCGGACGTGCTGCGCACCTCCATCGCCTCGGGCGATCCGGCCGATGTGTTCTTCATGTGGGGCGGCTCTCTGGCGCAGCCCTTCATCGATGCCGGCCAGGTGCGCGAGATCTCCGATTTCTACGAGGAATATGGCTGGAACGATCGCTTCCCGACCTGGATTCGCGAACGTCTCTCCGCCGACGGGGAGATTTACGGCGTGCCGTTCCGCGCCCGCGGCATGGGCCTATGGTATCGCAAGGACATGTTCGACGAATACGGGCTGAGCGAGCCGACCACCTATGAGGAGCTCGAGCAGGTCTGCACCACCCTTGCCGAGAACGGAAAATATTGCGCTTCCTTCGGCGGCCAGTTCGGCTGGCAGACCATGCGCCTCGTCGATTACCTGATCGAGGATGCCTGCGGCCAGGAAACCCATGACGCCATCAATGCCCGTCAGGAGAGCTGGGACCAGCAATGCGTCGTCGACGCCTTCGCGCGCCTCAAGAGCTGGGTCGACAATCGCTGGCTGGTGCCGGACTTCCTCGGCGTCGCGCCCAATGATGCGCGCATGCCGATGTATCTGGGCGATGCCGCCATGGTCTATGAGGGCGGCTGGTTCGAGAACACGCTGATCGCCGACGGGCAGGATACCGCAAACTACGACTTCTTCCTGCCCCCGGCCGAGAGCGGGCGCTATCACGCCTTCCCCGAGCAGTGGATGATCCCGGCCACCAGCCAGCATGCCGATGCCGCCGCGGCCTTCCTCGACTACATCACCTCGCCGGAAACCCACATGCAGTTCCCGGCGACCTTCGAGGGCTCGCCCTCCATCGGCTACTCGCCGGATTGCGGTGAGTTCCCGCATGCATGCAAGTGGACCGAGATCCTGAACTCCGATCGCGGCGCCTATCCGCCGACCGATCAGGCGTTCGACAAGGAGCTGATCGACGGCTTCTTCGAGGCGCAGGATGGCGTGGTCGCCGGCCGCATGTCGCCGGAAGAGGCGGCGGCGCTCATCCAGAGCTATGTCGAGCGCTACGACGCCCGGTCCTGATCCGGTTCGTTCCACGAGGGCCGGCCCCTTTCAGGCCGGCCCTCGCATCCGGCGCCGTTCGCGGAGATCGACCATGACGCAGTATGACGAGGCCGCGACCCGGGCGGCTCCCAGGTCGCGGACGAGGAAGAAGGCGATCAACTGGCGTGTCGCGGCCCTGCCCTGGCTGTTCCTCGCGCCCGCCCTGTTCTTCTACACCGTGTTCCTCGTCGGCCCGATGCTGTTCACGCTCTATACCAGCTTCTTCCGCTGGGACGGGCTGTCCCCGCTCGCCGACATGGTCTTTGTCGGCCTCGACAACTACATCCGCATCCTGTTCCAGGACGAGGTTTCCCAGCGCGCCTTCGTCAACAATCTGCTGTGGACGGCCGGCGCCGTCATCATCCCCACCGCCATCGGCCTGCTGCTCGCCGTGGCGCTCAACTCCGTCTCCATCGTCAACAAGACGCTGCGCACCATCTACTATGCCCCCGGCGTGCTGCCGTTGGTCGCGGTCGGGCTGATCTGGGGCTGGATGTACAATCCGCATTTCGGCGGGGTGAACCTGTTCCTGCGCTCGGTCGGGCTCGGCCAGTTCGCCGGCGGCTGGCTGTCGAGCTACGAGATGGCCCTGCCCGCGACCTTCATCACCTATGTCTGGTCGCATGTGGGGTTTCCAATGATGCTCTATCTGGCGGGCCTGCAAACCATCCAGCGCGAGCTCTACGAGGCCGCCCGCATCGACGGCGCCACGGGCTGGGACATGTTCCGCGCCATCACCCTGCCCGGCCTCGCCGAGACCCATGTCATCGTGCTCTCGCTCGCCGTCATCAACGGCTTCAAGGTGTTCGACCTCATCTACACCATGACCTATGGCGGCCCCGGCCGCTCGACCCACGTGCTCGGCACCTGGATGTATTTCCAGACCTTCCAGTATTACGAGGCCGGCTATGGCGCGGCCATCGCCTGGGTGATCGCCGCCATCGTGCTGCTGGTCGCCGTTCCCTATATCCGCCGCATGTCGAGGGACTGAGCCATGAGCGCTTCGCGCATCGTCGTCTCGCGCGCAGACCGGATCGCCAGCTTCGCCGCCACGGGCTTTCTCGCCCTGTTCGCCATTGTCTGGCTGATGCCCTTCGTCTCCATCACCCTGTCGGCCATCCGCAGCCAGGGCGATCTGATCTCCAACGGCGTGTTCTCCATCCCCGAATCCATACGCTGGGAGAATTTCGCCCAGGCGTGGGAGACGGGCGGCTTCACCACCTATTTCCGCAACAGCCTGTTCCTCATCGTCGTCAAGGTGCCGCTCGGGCTGTTGATCGCCTCCATGGCCGCCTATCCGCTGGCCAAGATGCGTTTTCCCGGATCGACATGGGTTTTCATCTTCTTTCTGATCGGCTTGGCGGTGCCCGTTCAGGTAACGCTGCAACCGCTTCTGGTGATGATGAAGACGCTGGGCATCGGCAACAGCCTGTGGGCGCTGATCCCGCCCTATCTCGCCTTCGGCTTTCCCTTCCAGGTCTTCGTCATGCGCGGCTTCTTCCGGCTGCTGCCGACCGAATTGATCGAGGCCGCCCGCGTCGACGGCGCCAGCGAGGCCAGCATCTTCTTCCGCATCATGCTGCCCCTCTCCCTGCCGCCGATCGCGACCCTCGCCATCATCGACGCGCTCAACACCTGGAACGAGTTCCTGATCGCGCTGGTGCTGATCTCGGCCAATGCCTCGCGCACCGTTCCCATCGGGCTGATGCAGTTCCAGGGCCAGCACCAGTCGCAATACACCCTGCTCATGGCCGGCGTGCTGATCTCGATCATCCCCGTGCTGCTCATCTTCCTCTTCCTCCAGCGCTATTTCGTCGCCGGCCTGTCCGGCGGCGTGAAGGGCTGAACATCAACGAGCGTCAGATATGCCGAACCCCGAAACCGTCCGCCGCCGCGAAGTCGCCGAATGGGAGTTCCATTCGAGCCAGCGTTACGACAGCCCTTTCTGCGACGTCGCCGTCGACGGCGTCTTCACCGCCCCTTCGGGCGCCGTCCACACCATGCCCGCCTTCTATGACGGCGACGGCATCTGGCGCCTGCGCTTCAACCCCGGCGAGGCCGGCCCCTGGACCGCCCGCCTGACCAGCCGCCCGCACAATGCCGAACTTTCCGGCGAGTTCGCCTTCGACGTCGCCGAAGCCGACGCCCGTGGTTTCCTGAAACCCACCCCGGGCAAGGCATGGGGCTTCCATTTCGAGAACGGCGAGCCCGCATTCATCTCCGGCGACACCACCTACGATCTGTTCGCCATGGCCTATTGCGGCGGCGATGCCGATAGTTTCCTCGAGCGCCGCCAGCGTCAGGGCTTCAACCTGTTCCGCACCCGCCTCACCACCTCGCTGTTCCACCTGCCCGACGGGCATTTCGAGTGGCAGACCAAATCCTGCTGGCCCTTCGGCGGCAGCTCCACTTTGCCGCGCTTCGATCTCTACAATCTCGACTATTTCCGCTCGGTCGACCAAACCATCCGCACCGGTGAGAAGCTCGGCATCGGCTTCGAGATGATCATGGAGGGCTGGGGCAACGAGTTCCCGTTCAATTCGCGCCAATGGTTCACCCCCGAATGGGAAGCGCTGTGGATGCGCTATCTCATCGCCCGCTACGACGCCTATAACTGCGTCTGGATCTGGACCCCGCTCAACGAATACGAATACTACCCCAACGGCGACTGGCACTGGAAACCCGCCGCCGACCGCTGGGCCCTGCGGATCGGGCGCTGGATCAAGGACACCGCCCCGCACGGCCACGTCCTCGCCATGCATAACGGCCCGCGCCTGCCCCCCTTCGCCGAGCGCTTCAAGGCCGACCCCGAGGCGGTCGATGCCATCATGTTCCAGGAATGGGGCACGCGCGACCGCGAGAAAGGTTGGCTGGCCGCCGGCATCGAGGAATCCATCGACCTCGGCTTCGAAGGCTGGCAGGGCAGCGTGGTGTTCGCCGAATGGGGCTATGAGCGCAACCCCGACTTCGCCCTGAAGCTCCCCAGCCACGAATTCTGCGACCGCAACCACACCCGTCGCAGCGCCTGGCGCGGCGTGTTCCGCGCCATGGGCATCGTCGCCGGCTTCGAGAACAGCTGGGGCCCGTGGATGGAGCTCGACACCGACCAGCCCGGCGTCGGCGACATCGAAATCCTCAACCGCTTCATGGAAAGCTTCGACTGGACCCAATTGCGCCCCGCTCCCGTCCCCGGCGATTTCGCCCCCGGCGAGCGCCCCCTGCTCCTGAAATCGAAGGACACCACCCTCGCCTACCTCCCCGTAGGCGGCGAGATCGCCCTTGCCGGCGGCCCCGGCGAATGGTTCGACCCCCGCACCGGCAACCGCACCCAAGCCGAGCCCCGCGCCGGCCGCTACACCGCCCCCGGCGGCACCTGCGCCGACGGGCACCCCAACGATTACGTCCTCGTCCTTCCGGCCTGAGCCATGGACGCCCGCCTGCTGGTCTACGGCACCGACGAGCCGTCCGCCGAGGCGAGGACGCTGACGGCGGGCCCGCTCGCCGTCACCCTCGCCCATGGCGCGGTCGGCGCCGTCACCTGGCACGGCCTCGAGGTGCTGCGCGGCATCGCCTACCCCATCCGCAACGCCGACTGGGCCACCTTCGCCGACGAAACCATCGAAGAGCGCCACGAACCCACGGCCTACACCCGCCGCTTCACCGCCGCCGAAGGCGCCATCGCCGGCACATTCACCCTCGAAGCCGTCCCCGCCGGAACCCTGTCGCTGACCCTCGACCTCGCCCTATCCCGCGACATCGACGTCAACCGCGCCGGCTTCGTCGTCCTCCACCCCATCGCCGGCGTTGCCGGCACGCCGCTCACCGTCACCCACGCCTCCGGCGCCGTGGAGCACACAAGCTTCCCCGCACTGATCGCCCCCAGCCAGCCCGTCTTCGACATCGCAAAACTCGTCCAACGCGCCAACGGCGTCACCGCCGAGATCGCCTTCTCCGGCGAAACCTTCGAGATGGAAGACCAGCGCAACTGGTCCGACGCCTCATACAAAACCTATTGCCGTCCCCTGTCGCTGCCCTATCCCTACCGCCTCGCCGCCGGCGACACGGTCACCCAGCGCATCGAGATCACCCTTTCCGGCTCCCCCGAACCCGCCCCGGCCGCTCCCGCATCTTCTGCCACCACCGAAACCGTCCCCGGAATCGATTTCGCCCTCGAACTCGGCTGGCAGTCCAAATCCCCGGCCCTCGAAACCCTCGGCGCCCGCGCCACCCGCCTGCGCCTCGACCTCGCCGAAATACCCGACCTCGCCCCCCTCCTGTCATCCGTCCAAGGCGCCCTCGAGCTCGAGCTGATCGTCGACGACGACCCCGCTACCCTCGACGCCCAGCTCACATCCTTCGCCCAGCGCGGCCTCAAGCCCCAGGCGATCGCCGCCCTGCCGCGCGCCTTTCTCGTCAGCTACCAGCCCGACGCGCAATGGCCCGCCGGCGCCACGCCCACCGATGCCGCAAACGCCCTGCGCCGCCACTTCCCCGGAATCCCCGTCATCGGCGGCGTGCTGACCAATTTCACCGAGCTCAACCGCCACCGCGCCGCCGCCAATTCCGGCGACATCCTCAGCCACGGCACCACCGCCATCGTCCACGCCGCCGACGATCTCTCCGTGCTGCAAACCCTCGAAGCCCTGCCGCAGATCTTCGCCAGCGCCCACGCCCTCGCGCCAGAAACAACCTACCGGCTCGGCCTCGTCTCCATCGGCATGCGCTCCAATCCCTATGGCAGCCGCCTCGCCGACAATCCGCAGAACCGCCGCGTGCCCATGGCCGCCGCCGATCCGCGCCAGCGCGGCCTGTTCGGTGCCGCCTGGATGGTCGGCGCCGTCGCCGCCACGGCCGGCAGCGCCGTCGAAAGCCTCGCCCTCGCCGCCCCCGCCGGCTCGCTCGGCCTGCTGGACGAGGCTGGAAACCCCTACCCGGCCTTCCACGCCTTCCGAGCCCTGGCCCGCCTCTCCGGCCGCCAGCGCGTCGCCCTGAATCTCGCCGCTCCCTTCACCTCCGTCGCCGCCGAAATCGAAGGCCACACCGAAGCCGTCATCGCCAATCTCGGCCCGTCCCCGCAGTCCCTCACCTTGCCGGCCGAGGCCGAAATCGCCCTGCTCGACCACCGCCCGGATTCCGCCGACTGGCTCGACAGCGCCCCGCGCGTCAAAACCCGCGCCCTCACCCTGCCCCCCTTCGCCACCGCCATGCTGCGCTGGCCCACAGGAAATCCCACATGACCGCCCGCCATCGCGGCCTGCTCATCGGCTGCGGCTTCTTCGCCAACAACCACATGCATGCCTGGTCCGGCCTCGACGCGGTCGAGATCGCCGCCGTCTGCGATCGCGACGCCGAAAAGGCCCGCGCCATGGCCGAGCGCTTCGGCGTGCCGCGCTGGTTCACCGATGCCGATGAAGCCCTCGACGCCATCCGCCCCGACTTCGTCGATATCGCCACCACCTCGCCGTCCCACGCCCCGCTCGTCGCCCTCGCCGCCGGCCGCGCCCGCGTTCTCATCTGCCAGAAGCCGATGGCCGACAGCTTTGCCGAGGGCCAGTCCATGGTCGCCGCCGCCGCAAAGGCCGGCAGCACCCTCGTCATCCACGAGAATTTCCGGTGGCAGAAACCCTTTCGCGAGATCGCCCGCCGCCTGCCCGATCTCGGCGCCATCCACTTCGCCCGCTTCTCCTTCCGCCACGGCTACGACAACTACAAGAACCAGCCCTATCTCGCCGAAATCGAGCGCTTCACCATCATGGATGTCGGTCTGCACCTGTTCGATCTCGCCCGCCATCTCGCCGGCGAGGCCGAAACGCTCGCCTGCCGCACCCAGCGCCTCAACCCCATCGTGCGCGGCGAGGACGCCTTCACCGCCTTGCTCGGCCACGAAAACGGCGCCACCTCCATCGTCGACGTGTCCTTCTTCTCAAAGCTCACCCCCCACCGCTTCCCGCAAACGCTGGCGCAGATCGAGGGCGAGCGCGGCTCCATCGAGCTCGGCGAGGATTTTGTCATGACCGTCCACTGCCCGTCCGGCCGCGACACCTTCTCCGTCGAGCCCGAAGTTCCCGCCTGGGGCGAAAAGCCCTGGCACATCATCCAGGACAGCGTCATCGCCTTCTCGCGCCACGTCATCGATCTGCTCGACGGCAGCGCCGAGCCGCAACCCTCCGGCGCGCACAACCTCAACACCCTGAAGCTCGCCCTCGCCGCCTATGACGCCGCCGAAAGCGGCCAAACCGTCACGCTCGCCGATTGGAGCGAGACATGACCGACCGCATCCGCGCCCGCTATCTCATCGAAACCCCCGGCGATCCGCGCCGCGCCGCCGAGATCATGGCCGGCGAGCAATCCTCCGGCACCTTCGTCAAGCTGCCCGGCGAAACCCCCGAGCTGCTGGAACGCGCCGGCGCCCGCATCGAGGAATTTTCGCCACTGCCCGGCCTCGACGCCCCCTCGCTCCCCGGCGCAAAACCCAGCCCGGACGGCAGGGTGCATCGGGCCGAAATCGTGCTGAGCTGGCCCCTCGACAATCCCGGCCCCTCCCTGCCCAACCTCGTTGCCACCGTCGCCGGCAATCTGTTCGAACTCCAGCAATTCTCCGGCCTGCGCATCCTCGATATCGAACTGCCCGCCGCCTTCTTCGCCCGCTATCCCGGCCCGAAATTCGGCATCGAAGGCACAAGGCGCCTCTCAGGCATCGCCTCCGGCCCGCTCATCGGCACCATCGTCAAACCCTCCATCGGCTTCACGCCCGAACAGACCGCCGATCTCGTCGCCACTCTCTGCGCCGCCGACATCGATTTCATCAAGGACGACGAGCTTCAGGCCAATGGCGCCTCCAACCCGCTGGCCGAGCGGGTGCGCGCCGTCATGGCGGTCATTGATCGCCATGCCGACCGCACCGGCAAGAAGGTGATGTTCGCCTTCAACGTCACCGGCGATCTCGACGAGATGAAGCGCGGCCACGATCTCGTCCTCGAAGCCGGCGGAACCTGCGTCATGGCAAGCCTCAATTCCGTGGGCATCGTCGGCATGGTCGAGCTGGCCCGCTATGCGGCGCTGCCCATCCACGCCCATCGCAATGGCTGGGGCTATCTCTCGCGCCACCCCGCCCTCGGCTGGTCCTATGTCGCCTGGCAGAAGATCTGGCGCCTCGCCGGGGTCGACCACATGCATGTCAACGGGCTCGACAACAAGTTCGCCGAAGCCAACGACAGCGTCATCGCCTCGGCCCGCGCCTGCCTCACGCCCATGTCGGCGGAAAAGTCCTGCATCGCCATGCCGGTCTTCTCGTCGGGCCAGACCATCCGCCAGCCGCCCGAAACTTTTCGCCGCCTCGGCTCGCTCGACCTGATCTATGCCGCCGGGGGCGGCATCATGGCCCATCCGGACGGTCCCGCCGCCGGCGTCGCCAGTTTGCGCCAGAGCTGGCAGGCCACCATGGCCGGCACCAGTCTCGAGGATCACGCCAGAACCCATCCCGAGCTGGCCCGCGCCCTCGGCGCCTACGCCTCATGAGCCCGCTGCCGCCCGGCCGCCTCGTCGCCTTTTACGGCGACGACTTCACCGGCTCCGCCGCAGTCATGGAAGTGCTCGCCTTCGCCGGGCTCGATACCGTCCTGTTCCTCGATATCCCCACCGAATCCGATCTCGCCCGCTTTCCCGGCGCCCGCGCCATCGGCATCGCCGGCACCGCCCGCTCGCAGCCGCCCGACTGGCTCGACGCGCATCTGCCCCCCGTCTTCGCCGCCCTCGACCGCCTCGGCGCGCCGCTCATCCATTACAAGGTGTGCTCCACCTTCGACTCTTCACCCGAAATCGGCTCCATCGGCCGCGCCGTCGATATCGCCCAAAGCTTCTGGACCGGCTGGCACCCCCTGCTGGTCGCCGCGCCTGTCATGCGGCGCTACCAGGCCTTCGGCCAGCTCTTCGCCAATGCCGGCCCCGACATCTTCCGCCTCGACCGCCACCCCGTCATGCGCCGCCACCCGACGACGCCGATGGACGAGGCCGATATAAGCCTGCATCTCGCCCGCCAGACCGATATCCCCATCGGCCTCGTCACCCTCGCCGACTGGCGCCGCGACGGCGGTTCCGAGGCGCTGACCCGCGAGACCGAGGCCGGCAACCGCATCCTCGCCTTCGACGCTGTCGACGAAACAGACATGACCGCCGCCGGCGCCCTCATCTGGCGCCATCGCGGCGAACGCCTGTTCGCCATCGGCTCGCAGGGCATCGAATACGCCCTCACCGCCCATTGGCGCGCCGCCGGCGCCCTGCCGCCCGAAAAACCCCTCGCCGGCGCCGGCCGGCACGACCGCATCCTCGCCGTCTCCGGATCGGTCTCCGCCACCACCGCCGCCCAGATCGACTGGGCCGCGGCCAACGGCTTTGCGCCCATCCCCCTCGACCCGAGCGCCCTGATCGACGGCAATCCCGCCCCCGCCATCGCCGCCGCCCTTCAGGCGCTCGATGCCGGCAAAAGCCCCCTCATCCATTCCGCCCGCGGCCCCGACGATCCGGCCATCGCCGCCTTCGCGAATAGCGGCCTCGACCGCGCCCGCATCGGCACCATGCTGGGCGACATCCTCGCCGGTCTCGTCGCCCGCACCGGCCTCACCCGCGCCGTCATCTCGGGCGGCGACACCTCGGGTCATGCGGCGCAAAAGCTCGGCATCTACGCCTTCACCGCCCTGGCGCCCACCATTCCCGGCGCCGCCCTGCTCACCGCCCATCGCCGCGACGGCACCGCGCTCCAGCTCGCCCTCAAGGGCGGCCAGATGGGCACTGAGGATTATTTCGACTGGATCCGCGACGGCGGCGGCCCGCGCATTTAGGAGGATCATATGCAAACGCGCAAATGGGACGTCTTCGAGCTCGCCCTCGAAGGGCCGTCCGAGGGCAATCCCTATCTCGACGTCACCCTGAGCGCGATTTTCGCCTTCGGCAATCGTCGCATCACCGTCCCGGGCTTCTATGACGGCGACGGCATCTACCGCGTGCGCTTCATGCCCGACACCGAAGGTGAATGGACCTACAGAACCCGTTCAGACTCCGTTCATCTTGATGAACGCAGCGGAAATTTCTCTTGTATTTCAGCAAAGGACGGCGCCCGCGGCCCCGTTCGCGTCGTTCATAAATTCCATTTCGAATACGCCGACGGCACCCCCTACATGCCTTTCGGCACCACCTGCTACGCCTGGACCCACCAGCCGTTGGACATGCAGACCAAGACCCTCGAAACGCTCGCGAAAACCCGCTTCAACAAGCTGCGCATGTGCGTTTTCCCCAAGGACTACATCTACAACACCAACGAACCGCTGCACGACGCCTTCGAGCAATCCCCCGACGGCAGCTTCGACTTCGACCGCCCCAACCCCATCCACTTCCAGCACCTCGACACCCAGGTCAAAGCCTTGATGGAGCTGGGAATCGAGGCCGACATCATCGTCTTCCACCCCTATGACCGCTGGGGCTTCTGCGACATGCCCGCCGAGGCCGACTATCGCTACGTCGCCTACCTCACCGCCCGCCTCGCCGCCTTCCGCAACGTCTGGTTCTCGCTCGCCAACGAGTATGATTTCCTTTTGGATACCAAGCCCTTGGCGCAGTGGGACCGCTATTTCCACATCATCGAGGAGAACGATCCCTACGGCCATCTCAAGTCGATCCACAATGGCGACGTGACCATGAATTACGACCACCGCAAGCCCTGGGTCAGCCATGTCTGCATCCAGAACTGGGACGTCAAGCGTACCCAGGAATGGCGGGAATCCTATGGAAAGCCAGTGGTTAACGACGAACCCGAATACGAGGGCACCATCTACCAGAGCTGGGGCAATATCTCGGCGGAGGAGCTTGTCCACCGCTACTGGATCACCCTGCTGCGCGGCGGCTATGCCGGCCATGGCGAGACCTATTACGATCCGAACGACCTGCTGTGGTGGGCCAAGGGCGGCGAGTTGCACGGCGAGGCCTGGCAACGCATCGGATTCCTGCGCGATACCCTTGAAAAAACTTACGTTTCCGGCCTCGAGCCCCTCGCCGCTTCCGGCGCCTGGCCCTGGTCGCGCATCGCCGGCGCAAGCGATGGAAACACGACCTACATCTATTTCGGCGAGCACCAACCGGCCGAATGGGCGCTCGGCTTTCCGCAGCACGGAAACTTCTCGGTCGAGCTGATCGACACCTGGAACATGAGCGTCACGCCGCTCGAAAAGACCGACCCGCCGCGCAACCACCCCACCCGCCACGGCGCCGTGGTGCGCGGCCAGAAGCCCGACGCCCCTTACGGCGTCAGGCTTCCCGGAAAACCCTATCTGGCACTAAGGGTTACCGACCACGGCTGATATCTCGGATCACCCTTCGGCGGGCGCCTCATGGTGCTCGTCGTCGGGCGCCTTGGGCATGATCCGCCGCATGAACCGGCTGAAGCTGTCGATATAGGTCAGCAGCACCGGCACCACGAGCAGCGTCAGCGCGGTCGAGCTGATCAGCCCGCCGATCACCGCATGGGCCATCGGCGCGTTCTGCCCGCTGCCCTCATGCAGGCTCAGAGCCAGCGGCAGCATGCCGAAGATCATGGCGAGCGTCGTCATGATGATCGGCCGGAAGCGCGTCGAGCCGGCCTCGACCAGCGCGTCATAGAGGTTCCAGCCCTCGCGCACATGCTGATTCGCGTTGTCCACCAACAGGATGGCGTTCTTCACCACGAGGCCCATCAGCATGATGAAGCCGATGGCCGAGAACATGTTCAGCGTCGATCCGCCGACCAGCAATCCGCCCATCACGCCGATCAGCGCCAGGGGCAGCGAGCCCATGATGGCGATCGGCTGCAAAAAGCTGCCGAACTGGCTGGCGAGCACCAGATAGATGAAGATCACCGCCAGCAGCAGCGCCGAGCCGACCGCGCCGAACGTCTCGGCGATCTGCTCCACCTCGCCGCCGAACGAGCTGCGATAGCCGGTCGGGAAGTCGATGCGCCCCACGGCCTCCTCCAATTGCGGCGTCACCGCGCCGAGCTCCACATCCTCGAGATGCGCCTCGACCGTCACGCCGCGCTGCAAGTCCTGGCGGTTGATGGTGGCGGGGCCCGTTGTCGACACCACGTCGGCCACCTGCGCCAGCGTGATCATCTCGCTCGATCCTGTCGCGCCGGACTGGGCAATAGGCAGGTTGCCGATGGCATCGATATCGTCGCGCAGGCTTTCGGGAAGCCGGACCACGACCTTGTAGATATCGCCGTTCGGCGCCGTCCAGTCGGTCACCTCCTCGCCGCTGATCAGCGGCCCGAGCGTGGCCGCGACCTGGGTCAGCGACACGCCGAGATTGTTGGCGAGATCGCGGTTGACGTTGATGCCGATCACCGGCTGCGCCTCGTCGAGGCTCGAGGTCACGTTGATAAGCCCCTCGATCTGCTCGAGATCGGCCACCAGCTGGTCGGCGAGCCGTTCGAGCACGGTGAAGCTGTCGCCGTAAAGCGTGATCGACACCGGCGCCGTGGACTGGCCGAGGCCCGAGGCCGCCGTGACCTGGAAGGTCGCCCCCGGAATGGCGCCGAGCATCCGGCGCACCTGCGGCATCATTTCCTGCGGCGTGATCTCGCGGTGTTCCTTGTCGACCAGCGTCACCGTCATGGTGCCGGCATTGGCCGCGCTCGAGGCGAGGCTGCCGGCGACCGTCGAATAGGTCGTCTCCACCTCGGGAAGCCGGCGCACCATGGCTTCGGCCTGACGCAGCTTGGTGCCGGTGTACTCCTTGGTCGAACCGGCCGGGGTCTCGACCGTCACGGTGAAGATGCCGTTGTCGACGGCCGGCACGAACTCGACGCCGACCCGGCCGAACAGGAAGAAGGTGCCCACGAACGACAGCAATGCGATGAGCAGCACCGTCTTGCGGAACTTCAGCCCCCAGCGGATCAGGCCGCGATAGCCCCGTGTGACCCATTCGAAGAAGCGATCGAACTGCGCCACGGCGCGGCCGATCGGCCCGCGCTTGGCATTGGGGTTGGTGGACGGATCATACCAGACGCTGGACATCATCGGGTCGAGCGTGAAGGCGACGAAAAGCGAGATCATCACCGCAACGGACACGGTCACGCCGAACTGCAGGAAGAACCGGCCCATGATGCCGTCCATGAAGGCGACGGGCAGGAACACCGCGACGATCGACAGCGTGGTGGCGAGAACGGCTAGGCCGATCTCGTTAGTGCCGTCGAGGGCGGCCTGGCGGTGGTTCTTGCCCATATGCAGGTGCCGCGTGATGTTCTCGCGCACCACGATGGCGTCGTCGATCAGGATGCCCACCGCCAGCGACAGCGCCAGCAGCGTCATCATGTTGAGCGTGAAGCCGAGAAAATTCAGCGCCACCATGGTGCCGATGATCGAGATCGGCAGGGTCAGCCCGGTGATGACGGTCGAGCGCCAGGAGTTGAGGAACAGGAAGACGATGACGACCGCCAGCGCGGCGCCTTCGATCAGCATGTTCTGCACCGCGTGGAACGAATCCTCCACCGGCTTGGCGTTGTCGACCACCACCTCGATATTGACCTGCCCCTCCGGCAGCTCGTTTTCCATCAGGTTGGCGATCACCCGGCGGATCTCGTCGGCGACGCCCACGGTGTTGGCGCCCTGCGTCTTGAGGATATCGACGGCCAGCGCCCGCTCGCCATTGAGGATGGCAAGGCTGGTCGCCTCGCCTGTTCCGTCCTCGATGACCGCCACATCGGCCAGCGTGACCGGCTGGCCGCCCTGGTTGCCGACGATGATGTCGTAAAAATCCTGCGCATCCTCGAGGCGGCCGAGCACCTGCAGCGACTGCACGATGCTGTCGGAGGTGATCGAGCCGGCGGCGAGGTCGCGATTGGCGGCCTGGAGCGCGGAGATCACCGCATTGGGCGCGATGTTGAACGCCGTCAGCCGGTCGGGGTCGATCTGGATGTTGAGCTGGCGCGGCACGCCGCCGACCACCGAGGCGCTGCCGACGCCGGAGATGTTGGAAATGCGCGCGACGATGATGTCTTCCGTCAGCGCCGTCAGATCGCGTTCCGACAGGGTGTCGGAGCTGACGGCGAGCGACAGCACCGGCAGCGCCGCCGGATCGAAGCGCAGCACGCGCGGCTCGTTCGCCCCGTCCGGCAGATTGGCCTTCACCGGGTCGATCTTGTCGCGGACCTCCTGCGCCATCTGCTGGGAATCCAGCTCGAGGTCGAAGATCATCAGCACCATGGCCTGGCCCGACTGGGCGACCGACTGGATGGTGTCGAGCCCGGCAATGGTGTTCACCGCCTCTTCGAGCGGCTCGACGATATCGGCCTCGACCGCCTCCGGCGAGGCGCCGGGATAGGAGACGACCACGGCGACGACCGGAAAGTCGATGTCCGGCATCTGCTCGATGGGCAGGCGCTGGTAGGAATAGATGCCGAAGACCATGATCGCCACCATGACCATGGTGGCGAAGACGGGCTGGTTGACGCTGATACGGGTCAGAAACATGCGTCAGTCCTCGATCAGCTCGTAGTGGTCGCCGACATCCAGCTCGGGAAGCGCGGCGGAGACGATGTGCAGCCCCGGCTCGATGCCGGACACCTCGACGATGCGGCCGCGATCCCACTCCCGCCCGGGCTCGATCGGGTGGCGCGCCAGCGTTTCGCCGGACAGCACGAGCACGAATTCGCCTTCGGCATCCTCGCGGATGGCGGAAGCCGGGATGGCGATGGCGTCGGCCTTCTCGGCCACGGTGATATGCCCGGTGGCGAACATCCCCCCGCGCAGCCGGCCTTCGGCATTGTCGAGCTCGATATAGATCGGCACGGTGCGGGTGCCGGCGACGGCGACGGGGTTCACGCGCGTTACCGAGCCGGTGAAGGTATCGTTTCCGAGACCCGACACCTGGACGCTCACGGTCTGTCCCGGCCCGACCAGCGCGCTGGAATTGACCGAGGCCGAAGCCTGGAACTCCATCTCGTCGAGATTGACGATGGTGAGCAGCGGCGTCCCGGCGTTGACCGTCTGCCCCGGCTCGACCGAGCGCGAGGCGACGCTGCCGGAAAGCGGGGAGATCACGCTGGCATTGCTCAGCGCGAGTTCGGCCGACTGCACGGCGCTTTCAAGCGCCGCCAGATTGGCATCGAGGGCGGCCGTCGCCGAGCGCGCCTGCTCGAGCGCCGAAGGGCTGGCGAGGCCCTGGCGCGCCAGTTCCTCGGTGCGCTCGAGCTGCTGGCGCGACGAGACGAGCTGGGCGCGCGTCGCATCGGCCGTGGCCCGCTGCTGGCTCAGTTGCAGCTCCAGCGTGGCGCGGTCGATCTCGAGCAGCACATCGCCTTCGGATACCGTATCGCCGGGCCTCACCGCGACGCTCAGCACCCGGCCGGACGCCTGCGAGGCGACGTCGGATTGCTGGCCCGGCACCAGCGTGCCGGTGACCTTCACGGTCTGGCTCAGGGTCCGGGGCTGCACCACCTCGGTCTCGGCCTCCAGAAGCTGCCGGGCGTTCGAGCCCTCGTCGATGGAAGCCGTTACTTCGGGTTCGGGCGGACGGGTGACGAAGAAAGCCACGCCGCCCACAACGATGAGCCCGAGGATGATCCAGGGGATGATGCGCCGTCTGGGCTTCAGGCCCTCGGCCGCCCGCCGGGCGTTTTCCTTCTCGCGCCTGCTCTGTGCCCATTCGGGCTTGTCATTGCCGTTGGTCATTCGTCGTCCTTTGGCTGTGCGGCTTCTTTGCCGAGCGTGTCGGCCCAGTCGTTCAGGATGGTCGCCGATCGTTCGAGGAAAACATGGAAGCCCGCGGCGCGATCGGCTGCCGCCGCATCTTCCTTGCGCATCCCCTCGAGGCAGGCCCCGATGGCGCGGGCATGGCGCTCGAACCGCCCGGCCAGGTCGCCGAGCATATCGACATAGGGTACGTCGGTGATTTCGTAATAGTCCTGACGGTCCCCGGCGCGGGCGCGAAGCTGGATCACGCCCTTGCGCGCGAGCTGGCGCGCATTGGTGCTCACGCTCGCACGGCTGACCGCCAGGCGCTCGCTGATCTCGTTCAGGCTGAACTCGCGGCCTTCCGCGATCAGCAGGCCGACGATCCGGCCGGCGATGCGCGAACCGCCCTGCTCTTGCGAGAACAGCCCGAGTTCCTCTATGAAGCGGTCGAGCGCCGACATGGGATGCATCCTTCAGGCCATTTCCGGCAAAGCGCCGCATTCCCGGTTCGGGAATACGGGGCCGACGAAATCCGGAAACCCCTGCCGCGAACGGAGCAGGAGCCCCTCTCGCGAAGTCCGCAACCCCCGCCGGGAATCAAGCGGGACAGACGGGGCTTCAATTCGTTCAGTCCATACTGAACGTATCATATAAAGTAAATATGACAGCCGGTAGAATCGTCCTGCGTGCCTTCCCGTTGGGGATTCGCGCTGGCCGACCCACTGTGGCGGAAGCTCGAAGGGGTCAAGGCCGGCGATGTCTACGAAGTGTCCGACGCCATCCGGAACACGGCCGGCGGCATCATCGCGGGCAATCTGGTGCTCGACGATATCGAGGAAATCTACGATCTCGACTCCACCCGCTGATCTCTCCGGACGCGCCGCCTCGCGGTGAGGTGGCGCGAGGCTCGCGGCAGTGCCCTTGTCTGCCGGCCCCATCGACTTTATGAACCCGGCGACACTGCGGCTTGTTGCGTGCCGTTGCAGGGAACATTCTGATGATCGATCCGAAAAGGCCGTCCGTCGCCATTATCGGCGGCGGCGCCAGCGGCGTGCTCATGGCCGCGCATCTTCTTGCCGATCCGGCGCGCGAGTTGCATGTCACGCTGATCGAGAAGGCCGGCCGCGTCGGACGAGGCCTTGCCTATTCCACCAGCCATGACGAGCATCTGCTTAACGTGCCCGCGCGCGGCATGAGCGCCTTCGCCGACCAGCCGCGCCATTTCCTCGACTGGCTGCGCACCCGGCGCCCCGACGTTCCGGATGACGGCTGGATCTTCGCGCCGCGCGCGGAATATGGCCGCTATCTCGCCCATGTGCTCGAACAGGCCGGCCGGAGCCGCGCGGGCCGCCTGACGGTGCTGAACGAGACCGTTCTCGACCTCGTCGAGACCGAAACCGGCGTCGCGGTGGCGCTTGGCGATGGCGGTTCGGTTTCCGCCGATTTCGCCGTGCTCGCTGTCGGGCACGAGGTTCGCCCGGCGCGCAGCCGCGGCGTTGCCGTCCGACTCGGTTCGGAAGCCGATACCCCGCTCGATCCCGACGCCGCCGTCATGATCCTCGGCTCGGGGCTCAGCATGGTCGATGTCTGGCTGTCGCTGGCCGATGCGGGTCATACCGGGCCAATCACGGTGCTGTCTCGCAACGGCCTCCTGCCCCGCTCCCATCGCAACCTCCCCCCGATCGAGATCGGCGCCGCCGACGTGCCGTTCGGCACCAGTCTCACCCATGTCGTCAAATGGTTCCGCGGCCTGGTCGCCGACACCGAGAGGCAGGGCGGCGACTGGCGCAGCGTGGTCGATGGACTCAGGCCCCACAACCAGCGCCTGTGGCAGAGCTGGAGCGAGCCCACCCGCCGGCAGTTCCTGCGTCATCTGCGCGCCTGGTGGAACGTCCATCGCCATCGCCTGGCGCCCGACCTGCATCAGCGGCTGGACGCGGCGATACGGTCGGGCCAGGTCAGCCTCGTCGCCGGTGAATTCCTCGATGTCGTCCAGTCCGGCGAGGGGGCGGTGGCGACCATCCGCCCGCGCGGCGGCACCGTCACGCGCGAGGTCACCGTCGATCGCGTCTATGATTGCGGCGGCGTCAGCGTCGACATATCCGCCAGCACCAATCCGGTCGTCGCCGAACTCGTCCGCCGCGGCCGCGCCCGGCCGGATGCGCTGCATATCGGGCTTGACGTCACCGATGCCTGCGCCATGCTCGGCGCCGACGGCACGCCCTCGGAAAGGATACAGGTGATCGGCCCGCTGACGCGCGGGCAGTTCTTCGAGATCGAGGCCGTCCCCGACATCCGCCGCCAGGCGGCCAACATCGCCGCCCGCATTCTCGCCGCGACGCCTTAAAGGTAGCGCCGGTTCCAGTGCAGCAGCGGCTGGGCGTCGGCATCGTGCTCCACTGACGTCACATGCGCGACAAGGATCGCATGCGAGGTCCAGTCGTGCACCTCGGCCAGCACGCAGCTCAGATGCGCGAGGCTGCGGCGCAGGCGGGGCGGAGCACCGGCGCTGCCCGGCAGCCAGTCGGCGTCGAACGATTTCTCGCCCAGCCGCCCCGCCATCGCGTCCGCGACCGCCTCCTGCCCGGCCGACAGGATGTCGATGCCGAAAACCCGGTCGCGCCGGATGGCGGCGAGCGTGCGCGAGTTCCGCATCAGCGCCAGCATGACGGCGGGCGGCTCGATCGACAGGCTGGACAGCGAGGTCACGGTCGAAGCGGCGATGTCATGCCCCTGCCCGGCCGCGACGATGGCCACGCCCGAGGCCAGTCGGCTGATCGCGTCACGATAGGCTTTCTGGTCCGCCAGATCGTGCTCGATGGTCAATGGGGCTTTCGCCAGCATCGGGCCGGCTCCTTCGTCTGAATGCATTACGCAAAACCTAATCAATCGGCGCGGGCATTCCGAGTTTGCCCTTTACTCTTGTTTGCCGCGCTTCGGGAAACGCCTTCCGTCCCGCGCCCGCCTTTTGGTCGATAAATCCCTTGGGCGTTGTTTCGCTGTTCCGCGGTCCCGCTAACCTTAGTGCATGCCCGCTTCCGGCGGGCCGAAAATCGCTCGGCGCCCGAACGGCGCCTCAGAGAAGGTCGAAACCGTGTCACTCCTTTCAGCCTCCGTCGCGCGCCGTGCCGCGCTAAAACTGCTCGCTGCCACCGCGCTCGGCGCGACCCTTGCCATGGGCGCCGCCGCGCAGGACACGCCCGCCACGGGCGGCACGCTGATCTATCTTGAACAGCAGGCCCACACCAATCTCTATCCGCCCGCCGGCGGCTTCTACCCCAATAGCGGCATTCTCAACCAGGTCACCGACAAGCTGACCTGGCAGAACCCCGAAACGCTCGAGATCGAGCCGTGGGTCGCCGAATCCTGGGAGATCAACGAAAACGCCACCGAATACACCTTCCGCCTGCGCCCCGGCGTCACCTTCTCGGACGGCGCCCCGGTCGATGCCGAGGCCGTGGCCCTCAACTTCGACATTTTCGGGCTTGGCGAGCACGAGCTGGGCTATCCGGTCTCCGAGGTCGTCAACAATTACGAGCGCAGCGAGGTCATCGACCCGCTCACGGTGAAATTCTACTTCAGCGCGCCCTCGCCCGGCTTCCTTCAGGGCACTTCGGTGATCGGCTCCGGCCTCGTCTCGCCGGCGACGCTCCAGCAGCCGTTCAACGAACTGGGCGACGCAACGAGGATCATCGGTTCGGGACCTTTCGTCGTCGAGAGCGAAACGCTCGGCCAGAGCCTGACGCTGGTCGCCCGCGAGGACTACGACTGGGCGCCCCCCAGCTTCGAGCATCAGGGCCGCGCCTATCTCGACGGCATCCAGTTCATCATCACCCCCGAGGACAGCGTGCGCATCGGCGCTCTGCTCGCCGATCAGGCGCATATCATCCGCCAGGTGCAGGCCTATGACGAGCCGCAGGTGGAAGCCGTCGGTTATGTCGTCCATTCGGCCCCGACGCGCGGCGTCAACAACAACGTCACCTTCCGCCCCGACAATCCGCTCGTCGCCGACCAGCAGGTGCGCCGCGCCCTGACGCTCGCCACCAACAGCCAGGAAATCGTCGACACGCTGTTCTCGAGCCACTATCCGCGCGCCACCTCGGTGATCGCCGCGACCGCTTCCGGCTATGTCGATCTGTCCGACCAGCTCGCATACGACCCCGAAGAGGCCGTGGCGCTGCTCGAGGCGGCCGGCTGGACGCCCGGCGCCGACGGCATCCGCGAAAAGGACGGCGTGCGGCTCGAGCTCAACGTCTATGAATCGCTGCCCCAGCCGCAGAACCGCGCCACCCTGCAACTGATCAGCCAGCAATGGGCGCAGGTCGGGGTCAAGGTCAACGTGCTGGCCGGCGACAGCGGCAGCGCCACCACCGACAATCTCGATCCGGCGAAAACCCCGCTGCGCCCCGCCATGGTCGGCCGCGCCGATCCGGACGTGATCAAGTCGAACTTCCACCCGCTCAACCGCGACGCCCTGCTCCAGCTCGGCGGCTCGTCGCAGCAGGTGCAAAGCTTCGTCGACGAGGAGCTCAACGCCCTGCTCGAAGCCATCGCCTCCGAGCCCGACCGCGAGCGCCGGCTCGCGCTGACCGGCGACGCGCAGCGCTATCTGATCGAGCACAGCTACGTGGTCCCGATCTTCGAGGAGCCGCAGGTCTTCGCTGCCGCGCCGTATCTCCACGGGCTCAGCTTCGACGCCGTCGCGCGCCCGAGCTTCTACAACGTCTGGCTCGCACAGAATTGAGCCGGCCCGGCTGCCCTCGCGTCCTCCTCCGCCGAGGGCAGCCGCAATCCTTACGCGAGATCGCCTCATGACCCGCTATCTGCTCAACCGCATCGGACAGGCCGCCATCGTGCTGCTGGCGAGCTTCACCGCCTCGTTCCTGCTGCTGCAGGCGCTGCCGGGCGATGCCATCCTGATCAAGTACCAGAACCCCGAAATGGGCCTTTCGCCCGAGCAGATCGCCGAAATCCGTGCCCTCTACGGCGCCGACGCGCCGATCTGGGCGCAATACGGCAATACGGTGTGGAATTTCATCCAGGGCAGTTTCGGCTATTCGGTGCAGGCCGGCGTGCCGGTCAGCCAGCTCATCGTCACCAATCTGCCGGCGACGCTGCGCCTCGCGACCCTCGGCGTCACGCTTGCCGTCATCCTCGCCTTCTCGCTCGCCTTCCTGTCGCTCCTGTCGCCGTTCCGCTGGCTGCGCGATTTCTTCGCCTCGCTGCCCTCGCTGCTGGCGGCTCTGCCGGTGTTCTGGATCGGCATCATGCTCATCCAGATCTTTTCCTTCCGCCTGCGGCTGGTGCCGGTCATCAACCCCAGCGAGTTCCAGCAGCTCATCCTACCGGTCCTCACCCTCGCCATCCCGATCGCGGCCCCCTTGGCGCAGATCCTCATCCGCAGCCTCGACGAGATCGAGGCGCAGCCCTTCGTCGCCGTCGCCCGCGCCAAAGGCGCCTCGCGCGCCTGGGTGCTGTTCCGCCACATGGTGCGCAACGCCCTGCTGCC
>JAEWHZ010000040.1 GCA_023387585.1 Pseudomonadota bacterium | reverse complement strand
TCGGTGATGCGCAGATCGGACGGCGCCGAGTGGGTGTTGACGGCGTTCTCGACCCGGCCGAGCTCTTTTTGAAGTTGCGTGTCCATTTTCGGTCTTCGTTGGTTCCTGGTTTCGCGGAGGTGGCGGCGTTCAGCGGCGGTGGCTGTAGGCCGGCAGCATGAATTCGCAGAGGTCGTCGAGCAGCGCCGCCATCTCGGCATGCGCCTTGTCGTCGAGCGGGCGGTATCCGGTCTGGCGCCAGGCGGCGTCGGCGATCACGCCGCGGGCCTTGAGCACTTCCTTGCAGAGCGGGATGCCGTAGGAGACCTCGAAGTCGAGCAGCGGCAGCAGATGGCGGAAGATGCGGCGCGCCCCGGCCTCGTCGCCACCGTCGAGCGCCTTCCATAGCGCGACATGCACGTCGGCGATCTCGCAGGCGGGCATGGTGCCGCAGATGCCGTGGCGGAACTCTTCCATCAGCGTGCGCCCGGCGCGCCCGCCCATGACGCCTTCGACCTTGTCGCCGGCCAGCGCGATGATGTCGCCGGTGAGCTGGGCGGGATAGGCAGTCTCCTCCTTGATGAAGCGCGCCTGCGGGATTTCGGCGGCGAGCTCGGCGAGGAAGCCGGCACTCATCGGCGTGGCGCCGGGGCCGGACGCATTCTGCACGACGATCGGCAGGCTCGTGGCCGCCGCCAGCTCGCGATAGAAGGTCCTGATCTCGGACGGGTTCGGCGTGTGGAAGGTCGGCGGCATGGCCATCACGGCATCGGCGCCGATCGTTTCGGCGTGGCGAGCATAGTCGGCGGAGAGAAGGTGATGGCTGGTCGAGACCCCGACGATGGTTTTCGCGCGGCCCTGCGACTGGCGCACGATGCGTTCGGCGACGGCGCGGCGCTCGGCCTCGCTCAGATAGCCGACCTCGCTGGCATTGGCCGTCGAGACCACGCCATGGACGCCCGCCTCGAAGCAGAATTCGAGCGTTCGCTCGAGGCCGGCCTCGTCGAGCGAGAGGTCGGGCTTGAACGGGGTGACGACGATCACGTAGATGCCCCGGAAGGATTTTTTGTCCAGACTCATGATGAACTCCGCTTGAGACTGCCGGTCAGGTGCCGGCGAGCGCGCCCTTGGTCATGCCGCTGACGAGGAAAGGTTCGAGCAGGATGAACAGGATGATGGCCGGCAGCACCGAGATCGTGCCGGCCGCCATCAGCATCGACCAGTCGACCATCTGCTCGCCAACGAAGGACTGCATGCCGACGGTGAGCACCTGCATGTCGACGCTACCGACCAGGGTGCGCGCGAAGATGAACTCCGACCAGCTTGTCAGCATGAGATAAACGGTCGAGGCGGCGAGGCCGGGCTTGGCCAGCGGCAGCACGACCACCCACAGCGCCTGGATCTGGGTGGCGCCGTCGATCATGGCGGCCTGCTCCAATTCGCGCGGGATGCGGTCGAAGAACCCCTTCATCAGCCAGGTGGCCAGCGGCACGCCGATGGTCATGTTGGCGAGCACGAGCCCCAGATAGGTGTCGAACAGGCCGATGAGGTTGTAGATGATGAACAGCGGGATGAGGATCAGGCTGGCGGGGACGAGCTTGCTGATCAGCAGGGTGCCGCCCAGCGCCTGCTGGGGGCCGCCGTTGAAGCGCGACAGGCTGTAGCCGGCCAGCGTCGACACGATCAGGCTCAGCGTCGTCGAGACGATGGCGACCAGCAGGCTGTTGAACAGCCAGCGCAGGAACGGGCGCTGCTCGAACACGTGCCAGAACGCATCGAACCGGACGCGGGAGAGATCGGGCAGCAACGAAGGGTTGCGCGCCAGGATCGCGTCGGTCGGCATGATGGCGGTCATCACCATCCAGTAGAAGGGAAAGATGGTGATGACGACGAAGGCGACGAGCACGACGAAGTTGAGGATCCGCCATGGATTGAACCAACCCTTGGCTTCCACCTGCTCGGCCTCCTCGGCGATGGCGATCGGCTGTGTCATGAGCGGTCCTTCGGGATGGCCTAGAAGCGCGAGCGCGTTGCGAGGCGGGTGAAGACGACGGTGAGTATCGCTGCGACGGCGATCATCATGGTGCCGACGGCGGTCGCCGTGCCCATGCGGAAATAGTGGAACGCTTCCTTGTAGACGTAGAGCGCCAGGGTCTCGGTCGCGCCGGCCGGTCCGCCATTGGTGGTGGCGAAGATGATGTCGACGTCGCGGAAGACGCCGAGCGCGGAGATCATGACCACGAGAAAACCGGGGCCCTGAATGCCGGGCCAGGTGATGAAGAGGAATTTCTGGGGCGTGGCGGCGCCGTCGATCTCGGCCGCCTCGTAGAGCTCGCGCGGGATCGACTGCAATGCCGCGAGCAGGGTGAGCGTGATGAGCGGATAGGTCTTCCAGATGGTCGGCAGCATCACGGCGATCAGGGCGGTGCGGCTGTCGACGAACCAGGCCATGTCGCCCGAGAGCAGGCCGAGATTGCGCAGCATGGAATTGAACACGCCAAACGAACCGTCCATCACCCACAGGAACATGATGGAAACGATGACGCCGGGCACAGCCCAGGGCAGCAGCACGAAGGTGCGCAGGAAGCGCGTGCCGGGAAGCCTCTGGTTGAGCAGCAGGGCCGTGCCCAGGCCGATGAGGAAGGCGACGAACACGCTGCCGCCGACATAGACGGTTGAAATCCAGGTGCTGCGCCAGAAGGACGGGTCGCTCAGCACCCGCGCGTAATTGTCGAGCCCGAGCGGCAATTCGCCGATCCGGGCGAAGTTCATCATCCGCCCTTCGCGGAAGGACAGCTCAAGAACCTGGTAGAGCGGGTAGACGATGAGGACCAGCACCGCCAAGGCGGCGGGGATCAGCAGCGCGAAGGACAGCCAGTTCTGCCGCTGATGGAAGTCGGGCGCGAGCAGCGTGCCCTTTTCGACGGTGAGATCGTCCGGAGAAACGGTCGCCATGCTGGCATCCCTTGCGCGTGGTGCCGATGGAAAAGGACGGCGGAACCGCTGGCGGTCCCGCCGTCCGCGCGAGATCAGTCGAGCGGCACGGCGCGCTCGAGAGCGGCCTGGGTGTCGGAAAGGATGTTCTCGATCGGATCGTCGGTCGAGATCGTGCGCAGCGCCCCTTCCATGAAGATGGCGGAATACTCGTTGAAGTTCGCCCGGACTTCCTGCTCCGCCGAGAACAGCGGCACGCCGATGGCCGCGGCATCGGAGATCACCTGAAGATGCGGGCTCTCGGCATTGTCCTCGTCGGTCAGCACCGAGCTGGCGCGGCCGGCCGGCTGGCCGGTCATGATGAGGTATTCACGCTGCCATTCCGGGCGGGTGGCGAATTCGATGAAGCGGAACGCCGCCGCTTCCATCCCCTCGTCCAGCCCTTCGGCAACATGGATCGAAATGCCGCCGGGTGCGAGGGATTCGCCGAACGGGGTTCCGATCATGTGCAGGTTGGGCCGCATCTCGGGCGTCGCCCGCTCCAGCCAGGACCAGACCCAGGGACCGTCGATCAGGAAGGCGGTGCGGCCATCGACGAAGAGCTGGCGGGCGACCGCCGACACGTTGCCCAGAGGCGCATTGCCGCCGACGACCTGGCGATAGGTCTCGATCGCCGCCTGCATCTCGGGCGAGTCCAAATTGTACTGGCCGTCGACGATCACATCGGTTCCGCCCCAGCGCGCGTAGCGATGGAAGTCCTCGACCGCGGTCGGGTGCTCCGTGGTGACGGCGGCAAGCCCGAAAATGCCCGCGTCCCGGTCGGTCGCCGCGTTCACGGCGGTCACGAACTCGTCGAAGCTCGTCGGCACCTCGATCCCGGCATCCTCCAGAATCTGCGAGTTGTAGAACAGCATGAGCGCGCTGTTGGAAATCAGCACGCCGCGCGTTTCGCCGTCCCAGGTCAGATCATCCTGCGCCGCCGCCCATTCGGTGGCGATGTCCGTGCCGGCGATGTGCTCGTCGAGCCCGGCCAGCCAGCCCTGGGCGGCATAGGCCCCGAACAGCTGCTCGGAAATCTGCAGCACCGCAGGCGGACGGTTGGCGGCGAAGCGCACCGTCATCTGCGTCATGTAATCGGCATAAGGTATGTAGACTTCCTCGACCTGGATGTCGGGGTTCTCCTGCTGGAACGCGGAGATGACCGCACGCCACCAATCGGAGTTGCCCGGCTCTTCGAACTGCCAGGACGAAAACGTCAGGCTGGTCTGCGCAAAGGCAGGGGTAGCGACGCTCAGGGCTGCAAGCCCCAGAGCGGCGGAAACGAACATATTCCGGATCATCGGATCTCCTCCCTAGTCTTTCTTTGTTCGCCTGGATCAACAACCGCATGCCCGAAGAGGCACTTCACCGGGGATGCAGGCTCCTCCCACCCCCGACCGGCTTTCGCGTCCTTCCCGGCTGGCGGTACAGCGCGATATAAGATCGATCGAATGCAGCGTGACGGATCGTATCAAATCCGTCAATATCATATATGATTTTAAGCGAAAGGATCCGGCATCATGGCTGTTCCGGGAGCGCGGTTCCCACCACCACCGACGGAAACCAGCTATATGCGGGTCGCCGCCCTGCTGCGCGCCGAAATCCTGGCCGGCGAGATCGCGCTCGGAAGCTGGCTGCGCATGAGCGCCATCGCCGACAGATGCGGCGTCAGCGTTCAGCCGGTCCGCGAAGCCTTGCAGCAGCTCGAGGGCGAGGGGCTGGTGGAGATGATCCCCAATCGCGGCGCGCGCGTGCGCGAGCTCAGCCGGCAGCGGATGATCCACAATCACGAGATCGGCGAGGCGCTCGAGACCTTCATGTCCCGGCGCTTTGCCGAGGAAGCCTCGCTTTCCGACCTGAGGCAGCTCGAGGCGTTGCAGCGCGTCCACGACGTCGCGCTCGAGGGCGACGACTGGCTGGCGATCGACGACGCCAACTTCGCCTTCCACCGGCACATCAACGGCCATGGCGGCAATGAGGAAGCCGTGGATCTCGTGACCCGCTATTACGGGCTGACGCAGGCGATCCATAGCACCCTGGGCCGAGCCGAAGGCTACAAGGCCCGCGTCAGAGCGGAGCATCATGCGCTCATCGACGCCTTCCGCCAGCGCGACGGCGAGCTCGCTGCCCGGATCGGCGCCAGCCATGTCCGCGGCACGCTGAACGACGTGCTGTCCCTGTTCGACGCGAGCCAGCCCGAACCGGCGCGGCGACGGCGTTGAGGCAGATCCTGCCGCTGTGTCTGGTAAGGCCTGCACGACGAACGCAGCTCCCGGCTCCTTGAGCTGTAGATAATCATATAATAAGCTAATAAGGATGGGAAGGGAAGAATCCCATGATCGAACACAACCGGCTGAACCTGATGGATGGCGTCACCCTGCCCGGGGTCATTCCCGTACGTGGCATTCTCGGCACGATCGTGCGCCAGCTCGGCTGCCGGATCGTCGCTGGCGAATGGGCGGACGGCATGCCCAAGGAAGCCGACCTGATCGCCAGCCTCGGGGTCAGCCGCTCCGTCGTGCGCGAGGCCCTGCGCATTCTTGGCGCCAAAGGGCTGATCCGCAGCCGCCCGATGGAAGGCACCAAGGTGCAGCCACGCTCCGAATGGCGCCTGCTCGACCCCGATTTGATGGATTGGCGCATACGGGCCGGGGATACCAAGAGCCTGCTCGAAGACCTGATGAAGGTTCGCCTCGTGCTCGAGCCGAGCGCCGTTCACCTTGCGACCCGCACGGCGACCGACGCCACCCGCGCCCGGCTGACGCGCGCCTGGGAGCGCAAGCTCGAGGCCGAGAACACCCCCGGCCTGCCCGATCCGCAGCGGCGCGACCTGTTCATCGAAGCCGACCTCGCCTTTCACCGCGAGTTCCTTGCAACGATCGGCTCCGAAATTCTCGAACAGCTCTTCACCGTCATCCAGGCGGCGCTGCGGCTGTTGATCGACCTGCAGATGCGCGCGCGGGGCTCCGAAGTCGAACTCATCGGCATGGACGAGAGCACCGCGCTGCACCGGACGGTCTACGAGGCCTTCATCGCCGGCGATGCGCAGGCGGCCGAGGACGCCATGCGAGTGCTGATCGAACGCGCCATGGACGATGCGCGCGAAGGCTTTTCGCTACTCGAATAACCCTGAGACAAACCGGAGGACCCATGAACCATATCGCCTCGGCGCCGGACGCAAAGCTGATCCGCGCCATTGCAGACCGCCTGATCGAGCATCGCTTCCAGGGCTGGTTCTACGGGGACTCCATCGGCTTCGAGGGGCTCATGGCCGCCTCGGCGCTTCTCGATCGCGACCAGTATCGCGACTTCACGCATGGGTTCTTCCGCGCCTGGGGCACGCGGCGCACGCCTTTCCTGCCCGACGACAACACTGCCCCCGGCCACATCATGTGCGAGCTGATCGAGCGCAGCGGCGATGCGGTGCTGAAGGAAGCAACGCTCGATCTCGCCCGGCACCTGCGCGACCGGCGCAAGGTCAACGGTGTCTCGATCACCTTCGAGGACACGCGCCGCTCATTGCTCAAGCCCTATGGCGAGGTGGCCCAGACCGCCGAAGAGGATGCGCTGCTGGCCGATCCCGGAGCGGGCATCTATCTCGACTGCATGCATTTCGACCCGCCCTTCTTCGCCCATCTGTCGCGGATCGATCCGCAAGGCGGCTGGAGCGAACGCGCGATCGACGAGATTCTTGGTTATCGCGATCTGCTGTTCGATGCCGAGACCGGGCTCTACTGCCATTTCTGGCTGGAAAAGACGCGCCGGCCCTATACGCGCGGCTGGGGACGCGGGCAGGGCTGGGCGCTGCTGGGCCTCGTCGACGTGATCCATTACGCTGATCCGGCGACGCCCGGTTATGACCGGGTGGCTGAGCAGGCCCGGGGACTGGCCGAGGTCATGCGCGGCTATCAGCTCGCCGACGGCAACTGGCACTCGCTGGTGCACGAGCCGCGCTCGGGACCCGAAAGCTCCACCGCGGCCTTCATGGCTACCGCCTTTTATCGCGGCATGGCGCTGGGCCTGCTCGATCCCGCCGATTTCGCGGATTCGGCCGACCGCGCCTTTGCCGCCATGCTGGGCAATCTCGATGACCAGGGCAATTTGATGGGGGTGACGGCCGCCGTCTACTCCGCCCTTGTCGAGGAGCATTACTGGTACATTCCCACGAACCAGATCGTGCCATGGGGCCAGGGACCCGCGCTGACCGCCATGGCGGCGCGCAAGGCCTGGACATCCGAAAACCGCTGACCTGCGGAACAGCGACACCGGCGGCGAGCTCCGTCGGCCTTGGGGGTGAGGGCCGGCGGGGCAGACGCCCCCCTCGCCGCGGCGGCGCCGATTGACTTTATAAGATAAGCATATAATATTCTTTTAACCCTGTCCCGGTGCGACGGGCAGATGCGGAACCTGGATATGATGGACCACGACACCCATGTGCGCTTCGAGGTCGCGGGCGAGATCGCGACCCTCACGCTCGACCGTCCGAAAAAGCTCAATGCCGTCACCGCGGCCATGGCGGCCGAGATCGTCAAGGCGTGCCGCCAGGTCGACCGGGACGATGCGATCAAGGTGCTGGTGGTGACCGGCGCCGGCGAGCGCGCCTTCTGCGCCGGCAGCGACGTCAACATGCTCGACGATCTGGGCACGCCCTGGGAGGGCCGGAACCGGGCGAGCTACGATCGCGACTACATCGACCCCCTGCTCAAGCTGCGCAAGCCCGCCATTGCGGCGATCGACGGCTACTGCCTCGGCGGCGGGCTGGAGATCGCCATGTGCTGCGATATCCGCGTCGCCACCGACCGCTCGAGCTTCGGCGCGCCGGAAGTGCGGCGCGGCTGGCATGCGGGCTCGGGCAACACCTCCATCCTGCCGCGGCTGATCGGCTACGGCAACGCCGCGCGCTGGATCCTGACCGGCGATATCTTTCCTGCCGCCGAGGCGCATCGGGTCGGCTTCGTGCAAGACCTCGTTCCGGTCGAGGAGCTGACGCCGCGCGTGCAGCAGATCGCCGCCCGGCTGGCGGCCAATCCGCCGATCGCGGTGCAATCGGCCAAGAACATCATCCGCCAGACCCAGGGCGTGTCCATCGCCGCGGGCCTGGCCTGGGAAAATGACGGCTACACCTATTGCATGGCTACCGAAGATGCGCGCGAGGGCATGAACGCCTTCGCCGAAAAGCGCGAACCCGTGTTCAAGGGCCGCTAGAACCATGACGTCCAACGGTCCGCTTTCCGGCATCCGCGTCCTCGACCTCACCATCGCCATGGCCGGCCCGCTCTGCACCCAGCGGCTGGGCGAGATGGGCGCAGACATCATCAAGATCGAGGCGCCGGGCGGCGGCGATTTCTCCCGCCACGCGCCGATGGCCGGCATCACCCGCTTCGGCGACGCCACCTGCTTCGTCACGCTCAACCGCAACAAGCGATCCCTGGTTCTCGATCTAAAATCCGACGCCGGACGCGAGGTCCTCTACCGGCTGGTCGCGGATGCGGACGTGTTCGTGCAGAATTTCCGCCCGCGCGTCGCCTCCCGCCTCGGCATCGACTACGCAACGCTGTCCGCCCGCAACCCCCGCCTCGTCTATGCGTCGATCTCGGGCTATGGCGAGGACGGCCCGATGAAGGATCGTCCCGGGCAGGACCTGCTCGTCCAGTCGTTCACCGGGCTGACGATGAATGGCGGCACGCGCGGCGGGCTGCCGGCGCCGTCGCCGCTCTACATGGTCGACACCGCCGCCTCGCATGCGGCCTGCGAAGGCGTGCTCGCAGCGCTTGTGGCGCGCGGGCGCACCGGGCGCGGCCAGGAGATCAAGGTCTCGCTGCTGTCCGCGATCATGGAGATGCAGATTCAGGAGATCACCTCCTTCCTCGCCGCCGACGCGCCGCCCGAACGCGGCGAAACTCCCCAGGTCTCGCTGTGGATGGAGCCCCCCTACGGGCACTATCAGTGCCAGAGCGGCGTCCTCGCGCTCGCCCAGGGCGATCTCGCGGTGCTCGGCCAGCTACTGGACCTGCCCCAGCTCGCCGACCTCAAGGGCTCCCGTCCTCCGCAGGCCGAGACGCGCGCGCTCGCCGACTGGCGCGACGTCATCTATGGCACCATCGCAAAAAAGCTCGCGACGGAGCCGGCCGAGCACTGGGACGAGCTGTTGACCGGGCACGGCATCTGGTGCGGCGTCGTCCGTGACTATGCCAGCTTCCTCGATCACGACCAGGCGCGCCCGCATCTCACGCGCATCGAGCATCCCATCGGCGGCGAATACCAGACCGTCGCCCCCGCCATCCGGTTCTCCGACGACCCCCAACCCACCCTGCGCGCCGCCCCGCTCTACGGTGCCGACAGCCGGGACATCCTGCATCAATCCGGCTTCGGTTCCGGCGAGATCGAGACCTTGATCAAGGCGGGGGTCGTATTGCAGCGCTGATCGAGGCGGCCGGGCCCGAGCGAGAAATCAGGCGGCATCAGGGTCGGCGACGCTGACCCGGGTGATCCTGGTGTTCTGGGCCGCAAAAGCGGCGGCGTCTTCGTCGCTGACGCCGTCGATCAGCAGGATCACCTGATTGGCGGAGTTGATCATGGCACGCTTGAGATTCACCGTCTCGACAGTGGTGTCGGACATGCATTGAGATGGTCATCCGTCTCGGTGCATCGCCAGCTCAACCGTTCCATCATGCACTGACGAAGCGCCTGTGCGTTTACGCGGTTGAATTAACCTCAGTCGTCCCAGGCGGGAGCCTTGGCGGGATTGATCATGCGATCGCCCCGGTCGAGCTGGCGGATGGCGGCGATGTCGTCGGCGTCCAGCGTCACCGTCGTTGCCGCCATGTTCTGGCGCAGGCGCTCGGGATTGGACGAGGCCGGGATGACGATGTGGCCTTCGGCCATGAGGAAGGCGAGCGAGATAGCGGCGGCCGTCACGCCGTGCTTCTCGCCGATCCG
The DNA here is from genome assembly GCA_023387585.1 of Pseudomonadota bacterium. Taxonomy (GTDB): domain Bacteria; phylum Pseudomonadota; class Alphaproteobacteria; order Rhizobiales; family Devosiaceae; genus Devosia. The sequence goes on along the minus strand of JAEWHZ010000040.1, from coordinate 7,446 downwards.
CACAAGGACCGGATCGGTGCTGACCTTGCCCTTGGCAAGTGGCATATAGGCGGTCAGCGGCAGGCCGCTTTCCGCGGCGTAGCGGGTGAGTTTCGGGGCCTGCAGAAACGGGTGCAGCTCGACCTGGTTGGTGCTCAGCGCACCCTTGCCCAACAGGCTGTCCGCCTTGTCGACCAAGGCGATCGGATAGTTGGAAACGCCGATGCGCTTCACCCAGCCGTTCTCGCGGGTTTGCGCCAGGGCCAGCATATAGTCCTCGAACGGCACGGCATTTTTGTCAGACGGCCAGTGGATCAGCAGCAGGTCGACGGCATCGACGCCGAGGGTTTCGAGGCTCCGCTCAACGCTGGGCAGGAAGTCGGGTTTGGCGAGGTTGGTATCGGCCACCTTGGTGGTGATGAAGACTTCGGAACGGGGCAGCCCGGACCGGCGGACAGCCTCACCGACATTGGCCTCGCTATTGTAGCTTTGTGCGGTGTCGATATGGCGATAGCCGATCTCGAGCGCCTTCAGAATGGCGGCCATGCCATCTTCGCCGGTGCGCCCGGAAGTTCCGAGCCCGAACATCGGGACGCCCTGGGCGGTGGTTGTAGTCATGATTCTGGAACTCCTCAATCTCGAAAACAGGTGGAGCTAGCCCTTGGTCGCACCGGCGGTCATTCCGCCGATGAACAAGCGCTGCATGGACAAGAACAGAACCGCGATGGGGACCGTCATGATCATGGAGGCGGCCATGACCGCACCCCAGTCGGTGTTGAATTCGGTGGTGAACTCGGCCAGCCCGATCGGAAGCGTCTTGACCGAGGAATCGGTGGCAAACGTCAGGGCGAAGATGAATTCGTTCCATGTCGTCACGAACGAATAGACCAGGACCGCGATGATGCCCGGGATCGATAGAGGCAGCGTGATCCGGAACAGGATCCCGATCCGTGACGATCCATCGATGATAGCCGCTTCCTCCAGCTCGACCGGAATGGCCCGGAAGTAGCTCGTGAGCATCCATACCGCCAGCGGGAGCGTGATGATCATATAGACCAGGATCAGCCCCAGATAGGTATTGACCAGCCCGAGCATGCGCAGCGTGACAAAGAGCGGCACGATAATGGCAGCTGTCGGCAGAAGCTGGCCGATCAGAACAAAGGACTGGAAGGCCGTTTTACCCCGGAACTTGAAGCGCGCGAATCCATAAGCCGCAAATATGGCGATGAACAGCGCCAGCCCCGTCGAACCGAATGATATGACCAGGCTGTTGAGGAAGTAGCGCGGTACATTGGATTCAAACAGGACCGTACGATAGTTTTCCAGCGTCGGCATGGCTGGAAACCACACCGGCGGGATGGTGTAGAGTTCGCGCAACTGCTTGATCGAAGATACCCACATCCACAAGAACGGGAACAGGCACACCGCAGCCAGGAGCGCCGCACAGACGTAGATCAGAGCAAGACTTGCCTTAGACCGTCTCACAGTGCCTTTTCCTCCCTGGCCGAGGTGAACTTGATATAGATGCTCACGATGACCATCACTGCCGCGAAGAACAGGGCAGACAGCGCCGCCGCCTGGTTGAACTGGACCGACTCGAAAGCGAGGCGGAAAATCTGAATGGGCGTAATCAGGGTCAGATTGGCCGGGCCGCCTTTGGTGATGGCGTAGATCGTCGTGATGTGATTGAGCGCCCAGATGATCAGCAGCAGGGTCACGGCAAAAATGACCGGGCGCACCTGGGGCAGCGTGACGTGCCAGGTTTCATCGAGAAAGGTGGCCCCATCGACACGCGCGGCTTCGTACAGATCCTTGGGGATCGATTGCAGACCAGCGAGCACCATGATCGAGACGAAGGGAAACAGCTTCCAGACATTGATCGCGATCATGGCGGGCATGACGGTATCGGGATTGGTCAGCCAGCCGACCGGTTCATCGATCAATCCGGGCGCGGTGAGCATATAGTTGATGATGCCGAACTCGGTATGGAACATCCACGCCCAGGTGAGCGCGGCAACGATCCCCGGCACGACCCAGGGGATAACCGCCACCGAACGTAGGATACCGCGGCCGGGAAAGTTTTCGTTGAGCAGGATAGCCGTCGCAGTGCCTAGAATGACCTGCAGAACCACCGAACCGCCGACCCACCACAACGTGTTGGTGAATGCAACCGGCGTTATTCGTGCACCCAGAACCCGCTGAAAGTTCTCGATTCCGACGAAATTGCCGCGCTGGTCCGTGACGCTGAGCAAGCCGGTATACATGACGGGATATGCGACCAGCATAGTGAGCACTATGAGCGCCGGCAGCGCAAACAGTAACCCCGGGGATATCCGTCCCATGGCAATAGGCTCCGCAATTTGGTTGGTCGGGCACCGACAGCCGCCAGGCGCCGCCGGTGCTCCTTGCCTGGACGGCTGTCAGTACTGATCCAGGAGATCCTGGATATCGAGAGCCGCCTCGTCCATCGCAGCCTGCGCGTCTTGCTGACCGATCAGGATGCGCTGGACGCCGTCGAAATAGGCCTGCGTGATCTGCACCCATGCCGGATGGGTCGGCACCGGACGGGTGAAGGGCAGCACCGAACCGTAAACTTCGAGTGCAGGATCCTGGAATCGTTCCATTGCCATGGCCGATGCACGGGCCGGGAAGGTATCCGTGTAGACCCCCATGTTCTCCGGGCGCGACATCCACTCGATGAAGATCTTGGCTTCCTCGGGATTGGCGGCATCCGTGGGGACGATGAAGCTCCAGCCACCGAGAATGGCGGATGTTTCCGCGTTCTCGGGATGCGGCATGGCCATGACGCCCAGATCGATGTCCGGATTCTCCTGCGCAATCGATGCCAGGTCGAACTGGCCGGCCTGGTACATCGAAACGGCTTCGGCAATGAACAGGCGACGGTTGGCCGTACCGTCATTCTCCAGCGTCGAGGACGGCGATACGCCGTGTTCCACGAGCATGTCCGTATAGAACTTGACCGCTTCGACCGCCTCGGGCTGGTTGACGGTGGCCTCGGTGGCATCCTCGGAGATGATCGAGCCACCGTTCATCCAGATGAATGGAAGCGAGCGGAAAATCGTATTGCCGACTTCGCCGCCGCCCGTGATGGCAAAGCCATAACGGCCATCGACGGTGAGCGCGGACGCTGCCTCGATGAGTTCAGGCCAGGTCTGGGGAGGATTGTCGGGATCGAGCCCGGCATCCTCGAAATGCTTTCGATTGTAGATGACGGCCAGACCTTCGGCGCGGAAGGGTACGGCATAGGTCGCTCCGTCCCAGCGCACATAGTCGAGCGCGGCCGGAATGAAGTCATCGGGATCATTGATGATATCATCGAGCGGCATGACAAGGCCGTTCAGCGCATATCCGGCGACCCAGGCGTGCTGGACGTCGATGATATCGGGTGCGGATCCCGACTGCAGAACCGTGACGACACGCTGAGGCAGGCCGTCCGAAGTAGTTTCTTCAATCACGATGTCGATGCCGGGATGCTCGGCTTCGAACTGTTCGACGAGCTCGACGGCGCGCGGAGCGTGGAAATTGGGTGACCACCACGTCACCGTGCCGGCAGAAGCCGTCCCCGCCATCAAAGCCATTGCGGATACGGTTGCCGTGAAGACGGCGCATTTCTTGAGAATCGTCATGATCTCCTCCCTGGGCGATACATTCGCCAACCAGGCCCGTTGCCGGGCCATCCAGATCGCCGTTCGGCGATGCCTTCCACAGAACCAGCTCGACCGCCGCTCCCCTGTACCGGTTCTTCTGATCGCTCCGGTTCGAAGCCTCCCTGCTCCGGTCAACCGCAGTGGCGAACCGAGCGAGGGCTAGTCCTGCGCGGCGCCAAACGTGGCCGCACCGCTGGCGATGCCGCTGGTATTGATCGTGCCATCGAAAAACGGCGCATTTGTCGGGACGTAAGGGAACTGGGCACAGGCTTCCTCGATGAGTTCGACACCAAGCCCCGGCGCAGTCGGCGCCAGAAGCGCGCCATCCTTGAACTGCAGAGTCTCGCGCACCAGCGACTTGCGCCAGGGTACGTCGACGGAAACCGTTTCAAACAGCATGAAGTTGGGAATCGCGATGGCCGTGTGGAGCGTCATCGCGTTCATTACCGGCCCTACCGGATTGTGGGGCGCGACCGGGATCAGGCTGGCATGGGCCATATGGGCGATGCGTTTGGTTTCCGCCAGCCCGCCGGCATGGGAGACGTCGGGCTGCAATATGTCGACCGCTTCCTTCTGCAGGGCTTCGAGAAACCGCGCCGGCTCGTACCAGCGCTCTCCGGCAGCAATGGGAACCGGGCTGGCGCGGCGCACTTGCACCAATGCGTCGATGCTTTCGGGCGGGGTCGGCTCTTCGATCCAGGTCAGGTCATAGGGCGCCAGAGCCCGGCACATGGCGATCGCCGTGGGCACGTTAAGGCGACCGTGAACATCGAGCATGAGATCGATATCGGGCCCGACCGCATCGCGCACGGCAGCCACGATATCGATCGTCCTCGTACGCTCTTCCCGCGTCATCTCCAGGTCGGCCGCATCGAAAGGGTCCCATTTCAGGGCCCGATACCCCATCGCGACGGCCTTGCGCGCGAGGTCGGCATATTGATCGGGGGTACTGGCGCCAAAATACCAGTGATTGGCATAGCACTTCACCCGATCACGGTAGCTCCCGCCAAGCAGCTGGTAAGCCGGTACGTTCAACGCCTTGCCCTTGATATCGAGAAGCGCTGCATCAATGGCACCCAGCGCCGTGCGGAACACCGCCCCCGTACGCCAATAGCTGTCTCGATGGAGCTTTTCGATCAACGCATCGCTGTTGAAGGGATCGCAGCCGACAAGGACGCGCTCGAGCTCCTCGAGCGCTGCCACGACAGTGAGGGTTTTCCATTCGAGCGTGGCCTCGCCGACCCCGTCAATGCCCTCATCGGTATAGAGTTTGACGAACACGAAGTTGGTGCGCTGGACATTGGCGACGAACGTCTTGAGCCCGGTAATCTTCATTTGCCATCCTCCCGCGGCTGCAGACCAGGCACCGCTTCAAGCATGCCCCTCATTCGCCGGCCGCGGACGAAGCGGGTCTGGCGAGTGGGCGCTCCGGTCGAATTGGTCACGCCGCACCGCTGGATCCTGCAAGGGTGCCCGGCCGGCATTGAGGCGACGCCAGGCCGCACCCGACCCTGTCGCCGCGACCGGCCCTGCCCTCCCCCATGCACCGAGACCTATTTTCCTCACACTTCAACCCAGCTGCCGAAGCCATTGCCGTCGACGGTATTAGCTGTTCATATTTGAACTTTAGCTGTTCATATTTCCATGCTAGAGCGAGGCAAGTAATTGTCAACTGGAGATTGCCAGGCATGGCCGACATTGCCGAGGACGGCGCCAACAAGCATACCATCCCGGTGATCGATCGCATGATGGAGGTGCTCACGGCGATCGAACAACGCCAGTCGGGGATGAATATCCGCGAACTGACCGCAGAACTCAGCCTGCCCCGGACAACCGTCTATCGAATCGTCAATACGCTACAGAACCACGACGTCGTGCGGCGCGACGATGCCGGTATCTACCATCTGGGACCGCGCCTTCTGACATTCGCATCCCATGTTGCATCCCGAGCGAGCGAGCCTGATCTTTTGGCCATCTGCCAACCGCATCTCGATCGACTGGCCGGTGAACTCGGAGAAGGCGTCAAGCTCAGCGTGCTCGACGACGATGGCGTTCTGGTTATCGCCGCGGCCCAAGGCCGGCGCGAATATGCCCTGACGGTGGCTCCCGGACAACGGGTCCCTGTCCATGTGGGGGCCGCGAGCAAAGTGCTGCTCGCCCATCTCGAACGCGACGCCCTCGAGTGCTGGCTGAGCAAGCCGCTGGCGGCCCTTACCAGCAAAACCCTGACCGATCCCAAGAGGTTACGCACTGAACTGGGCCGCATCCAGCGGCTGGGCTGGGCTCACGACAAGGGAGAGCAAGCGCTGTCGATCCACGCTTATGCCGTGCCCATCAAGACGCGAAGCGGACGGCTCACCGCTGCCCTGAGCGTCCCCTTTCTAGCGGGGGCCGGGCCAAGCCGAATGGAGGAGATCCGACTGGCTGCCCTTGATACCGCAGAGGCGATAACGCTGGACATGCCGGAATAAGGCAATCGCGATACCACGCAGCGGCGATACCGTAGCCGCGCCAGCCGCATTCTGAACGATAGATGAACGGAACCTGAACTAGAAAGCGCCGGCCCGTTCACCTGCCGGGCCGGCGTGATGCAGGGTTTCGAACGATTTGACGAGTCTGGCCGCGGCGGCATTGATGTGATCTCGCATCACCTCGCCAGCCTCGGCGTATTTCTGCCCGGAGCAGAGCGCGAGAATGCGGGCGTCGTCGGCGATGGCGGTGTCCCCGTGCACATCGTAGTGGAGCTGCAGCCGCGTATGCCGCTCGCTGTCGCGCAGCAGGCCGGCGACGATGTTCAATGTTTTCGGCTGCGTGGCATGCTGGTGCAGGCCGAGATGGAAGGCCGTGTTGAGCTCGGCGCAGGAGGCCACGTCGCCGGCGCGATGGCTGGCGGCATAGCGGGCGGCGATATCGGTCAGTTGCCGATAGTCCTCGGGTGTCAGCCTGGGGGCGCTTTCCAGCAGGAGGCGCGGCTCCAGCAGCTCGCGCAACTCGAAGACCTCGCGGATTTCGTCGAGCGAGGGCACGGAAACCACGGCGCCGCGATGGGCGTGGATCTTGAGCAGCCCCTCGGATTCGAGCTGCACCAGCGCCTCGCGCACCGGCACCCGGCTGACGCCGAACTCCCTGGCCAGCATGTCCTGACGAAGCTGGAAACCGCCGGCGAAGCTGCCGGATATGATCCGGCGCCGCAGCTCGCTCGCCACCGCCGCCGCAATCGTCTTGTGCTCCAGCCCCTTGCGGGGAAGGGACCCGTTGCCTGTCATTTCCGTCAGCCTCTTCCGCCCGCTGGTCTATCGGGTCGGGCAAAAAGGAGCAACCGGGATGTAGATTGTAGATTTTATAAAATCTGCTTGCCATCGACACGGGACCGTGCTGCTCTGGGGTCGTTGGTTGCCATTCCCTGCTGTCTTTGCCGTTTCGTGCCTGCTGTCCCTAGCCGTTCCCTGCCGTTCTAGCCGCCCCTGTAGTTCCTTTCCGTCCCTCGATGCCCAGGAGTTCCACCTTGCGCCTGTCTCGTAGAAACCTGCTGAAAATCACCGGTGCGGGCCTTGCCGGCGCCGGCCTCGTCGCCATGACCGGGCGCAGCTTCGCCCAGGATGCCCTGCCCTCGACGCTGCGTGTCGGCATGTCCAACCAGCTCCCCTATGCCTTTCTCGACGAGAACGGCGTGCTGACCGGCCAGTCGCCCGACGTGCTGCGCGCCGCCATGCGCAATGCCGGCGTCGAGAACCTCGATGCGACGCTGACCGAGTTCGGCGCCCTGATCCCGGGCCTCGCCGCGCGCCGGTTCGACGTG
>JAEWHZ010000010.1 GCA_023387585.1 Pseudomonadota bacterium | reverse complement strand
GCCCGGCGCGGCGCTTAATGTCCGCGCCCCACGCAAAAGGATCAGCCCATGCCCCATAAGGACCTCGAAGCCACCATCGAGAAGGCCTTCGAGGCCCGCGCCGAAATCGACGTCGCGACGGGCGGCGAAATCCGCGACGCCGTCGAGACGACGCTCGACCTGCTCGATCGCGGCGAGATCCGCGTCGCCGAGAAGATCGACGGCGCCTGGCAGGTCAACCAGTGGACCAAGAAGGCGGTGCTGCTCAGCTTCCGCCTCAACGACAACGCCGCGATCGCCGGCGGCCCCGGCGGCTCGGCCTGGTGGGACAAGGTGCCCTCGAAATTCGACGGCTGGAGTGAGAACCGTTTTCGCGAGGCGGGTTTCCGCTCCGTGCCCGGCGCCATCGTGCGCCACTCGGCCCATATCGGCAAAGGCGTCATCCTCATGCCGAGCTTCGTCAATCTCGGCGCCTATGTCGACGAGAACACCATGGTCGACACCTGGGTCACCATCGGCTCCTGCGCCCAGATCGGGCGCAATGTCCACATCTCCGGCGGCGTCGGCATCGGCGGCGTGCTCGAGCCGCTTCAGGCCGGCCCGGTGATCGTCGAGGACGACTGCTTCATCGGCGCCCGCTCCGAGATCGTCGAGGGCGTCGTGGTCGGGCAGGGCGCCGTCATCTCCATGGGCGTGTTCATCGGCGCCTCGACAAAGATCGTCGACCGCGCCACCGGCGAGATCCACATCGGCCGCGTGCCGCCGTTTTCGGTCGTGGTCCCGGGCAACCTGCCCGGCAAAAAGCTGCCCGACGGCTCCCCCGGCCCCGGCCTTTACTGCGCCGTGATCGTCAAGACCGTCGACGCCCAAACCCGCTCCAAGACCGCCATCAACGATCTGCTGCGCGACTGAGCGGGAAGGGCCATCCCTCCCCGCCCGCGCGGTGAGTGAAGCTCTAGCTCCGCGGCGCCTTCACCGGCGGCCCGTATTTGTTGCTCCCCGGCTGCCCTTCGACGATGCCGAGCACGATATAGCCGATGGTCGACAGGATGCCGAGATAGGGGATCAGCCCCACGATCACCAGGATCAGCACCAGCCAGCCGCTCTGGCCGATATCGTGCAGCCGGCGCACCGAGACGGCGAGGCTGGGAATGATGATCGCCAGCAGGAAGATGACGAAGATGCCGATCATCACCATCATCGCCGGGCTCACGCCCGAGGGGTCGCCCTGCGCGGCCGCCGCCAGCCCGGCCATGACGACCCCGAGCAGCACCAGCACCAGCACCGGCACCACCATGAAGCTCCAATACTCCTTGCGCCGCGCCCGGCCGGAGAAATTGGCGTAATAGGCGGTGATCGCCCGGCCGAAATAGCCGAAGAACCCCAGATCGGGCTCGATCTCGCCGTAATAGGGCTCGACGCCGTTGCTGCCCTGCGCCCCCGGCATGGCCGAGGCCACATAGATGTCCCGCGCCTCGCGGCCTTCGAAGTCGAAATCGACCACCGTTCCGGCGCGGATCGGGATCAGCTGCTTCAGGTCGGCGCGCGTGAAGCTGTATCGGATGCCGTCATCCCCGGAAATCTGTCCGTTGCCGGCATTGTCGTCGTAATGCAGTACTCTGCCCTTCATGGAAGGCCCCCACCTGTTAGCTTGCGCCCCATGAACCCACACTTTTTCGTAAAATCAACTCGTCAGCCTGTACAGGTGCCCTACCCCTTGCCAACCGCGCCGGCGGGCTTGTTCCGCCCTGGTGATTCGACGGATCGAGGGTTTGCGGCGCCTGTCCCGATTCAATCCGCACCGGAAATGCTCTACTGAAGCCGTTCGCGTACCGAGGATTCCCCGTGTCCAGCCACTCCGCCGCCGATCCCGTCCACCTTACCCGGCAGCTCATCGCCGAGCGCTCCGTCACCCCCGAGCCGGGCCGGACGCTCGATATTCTCGAAGCCGCGCTCGCCGGCGCCGGTTTCGCCGTCTCCCGGCTCAAATTCTCCGGCAACGGCTCCTACGAGGTGGAAAATCTCTTCGCCCTGCGCGATCGCGGCGGCAGGCGCCTGCTGCTCGCCGGCCATGTCGATGTCGTGCCCCCCGGCGATCCGGCCGACTGGAGTTCCGATCCCTTCGTGCCGCGCGAGGAAGACGGGCTGCTTTACGGGCGCGGCGCCGCCGACATGAAGAGCGGCATGGCCGCGCTGGTCGCCGGCGCCCTGCGCGCCGTCGCCGCCGGCGAGGCCGAGACCGGCACCATCGGCTTCGCCATCACCGCCGACGAGGAAGCCGATTCCGTCAACGGTACCGACAGGGTCGTCGCCTTTCTGCGCGAGACGGCCCAGAAATTCGATTTCGCCATCGTCGGCGAGCCGAGCTCGGTCGAACGGGTCGGCGACAGCATCAAGATCGGCCGGCGCGGCTCGTTCTCCGGCCGCATCCGCGTCGAAGGCATTCAGGGCCACGTCGCCTATCCCGAGCGGGCGAGAAACCCGCTGCCCGTCCTCGCCGCCATCGCCACCGCGCTCAGCGCCACAAGGCTCGATGAGGGCACCGAGCATTTCCCCCCCAGCAATCTCGAGATCACCACCATCGACACCGGCAACCCCACCGGTAACGTCATCCCCGCCGCCGGCGAATTGCGCTTCAACATCCGCCACGCCGATCTGTGGGACGCGGCGTCGCTCGCCGACTGGGTCCGCGCCCGCATCGCCGAAATCGATGCGCGCGGCTGCACCGTGCTGTTCGAACAGACCGGCCGTCCCGGCCGGGCCTTCCTGTCGCCGCAGGACGAGGCGGTGGCGCTGCTCGATGCGGTGCTCGCCGAACATACCGGCGCCCCGCCGGTTCATTCCACCGGCGGCGGCACCTCGGATGCGCGCTTCATCGCCGGCTTCTGCCCGGTGGTCGAGTTCGGTCTCGTCGGCCCGTCCATGCACAAGATCGACGAGCATGTGCGTATCGCCGACATCGAAACGCTGTGCGATCTCTACCGGCGCTTCATCGCCCGCTATCTGGCGCCGTGAGGCCGTCATGCTGATCCTGCGCCGCCTCGGCGCCGCCATCGCCGGTTGGCGCGCCATCCTTCTGGGGCAGGAGGGGTGGGCCGGGCATTTCACCCTCTCCCGGCGCGGCCTCGTCGAGGCGCTGATCGTTTTTGCGCTGTTCGCCATCCTGTCCGGCCTCGCCTTGGGGGCCGGCGATCCGCTCGCGCTGCTGGTCTCGCTCGGCGCCCTGCTGCTCTATCCCGCCGGGCTCGCCCTCGCCGCCTTCGCGGTCACGCGCCTGCACCGCCCCGCCGCCATGCCGGCCCTCATGGTGCCCGGCACCTATGCCCTCATCCTCCTTGTCGCTTTCGGCACGCTCGCCGCCTTCACCTCACCCCTGCTGCTCGTCGTCGGCTTCACCGTCAACGCGATCCTGATGGTTCGGCTCGGCCAGGGGGCGGGTGGCATGAGCCTCGCCGGGGGTGCGGTCTTTGCCGCATTGGTGACGGTTCTGCTTGTCGGGCTGCCAATCAGCCTCTACATGCTGGCTAGCTTCGCCCCGCCGCCTGCCTGAGCCAGCCCGACCGTGCCGCAAACGACATTCCTCGATGAACTGGTGGCTGCCTTCCGCGGGCTCGGCGCCCTGATCACCGGGCGCAGCACCGCCGCCGGCCATTTCGATTTCAGCCAGCGCGGCCTTGTCGGCAGCTTCATCGCCCTTCTGCTCGCCACCGTGCTCACCGCCTATGGCCCGCAGGTCTTCGGCCTTCAGACCGCGCCCGGCGCCGGCAGCCGCGCCGTGGTGCTGGCGCTCCTCCTGTTCGCCATGCAGATCGGCGCCGCCTTCCTGGTTCTGCGCCAGATGAACCGGCTCGACGGCTTCGTGCCCTATGTCGTCGCCGACAACTGGATGAACCTGTTCCTGTCGGCCTTCGGCTCGGCGCTGCTGCTCGCCACCGGCCCCAACGACGTCGTGCTGCTGGTCATCGGCATCGCCAGCATCGTCGTCGAGGTCAACATCGCCCGCCGCATCGTCACCCTGCCGCCCATGCAGATCGTGCTGTTCATGATCGGCCAGCTCGCGGCGCAGCTGCTCGGCGTGCTGCTGTTCGGCGGTCTCGTCGTCGGCCCGGCGCTGTCCGGTGGCTGAGGGCGCGAGTCTCAAATTCGGCACCAGCGGCCTGCGCGGCCTGGCGCATGAGCTCACCGGGCCCGAGGCCCGCCGCTACACCGCCGCTTTCATCGCCCATCTCGAAAGCCTCGGCGCCCGTCCGCGCGAACTCTATCTGGCCCGCGATCTGCGCGACAGCAGCCCGGCCATCCTCGCCGATTGCGCCGCCGCCGCGTCTTCCCTCGGCGTCACGCCCGTCGATTGCGGCGCCGTGCCCACCCCGGCGCTGGCGCTGCATGCCATGGCGCAGGGCGCGCCCGCCATCATGGTCACGGGCAGTCATATCCCCGCCGACCGCAACGGGCTCAAATTCTACACCGCCTCCGGCGAGATCGGCAAAGCCGACGAGGCCGGCATCCTCGCTCATCTGCCGCCGGCGGCGCCCGAAACCGTTCCGGTTTCCCCGCGCGAGGAATCCGCCATGGCCGCCGCGCGCTACCGCGCCCGCTACGCCTTCATGCTGCCGCCCGGCGCCCTGTCCGGCTGGCGCATCGGCGTCTTCGAGCACGCCACCGTCGCCCGCGAATTCATCGGCGATATCCTTGCCGGCTTCGGCGCCGATATCGTGCCGCTCGGCCGCGCGGAAGATTTCGTCGCCGTCGACACCGAAGCCTTCGGAGATGCCGTCCTCGCCCCGCTCGCCCCCTGGCTGCGCGCGCACCGGCTGGACGCCATCGTGTCGGCCGATGGCGACGCCGACCGTCCGCTGCTGATGGACGACGCCGGCCGTTTCCTGCGCGGCGACATTCTCGGGCTGCTCACCGCCCGCCAGCTCGGCATCGACACGCTGGTCACCCCGGTCACCTCCAACACCGCCATCGAGGCCTCGGGCTATTTCCGCGCCGTGCACCGCACCCGCGTCGGCTCGCCCTATGTCATCGCCGGCATCGAACAGGCGCTCGGCCCCGACAGCCGCGTCATCGGCTTCGAAGCCAATGGCGGCACGCTGCTCGGCTCCGACATTGCTGTCGCCGGCGGCACCCTGCCGGCGCTGATGACGCGCGACGCCGTTCTTCCCATCGTCGCAACCCTCGGCCTCGCCGCTGCGCAGCGCCGGAAAATCTCCGAACTGGTCGACGCCCTGCCGCTGCGCGTCGCCCTCGCCGACCGGTTGACCGACATCCCCTCCGAAGCCAGCGCGCGCCTGCTCGACCGGCTGCGCGCCGACGCCGCCTCCTTTTTCGCCGCGCGTGCCGAACTCGTTCGTTCAGCCGACATCGACGGCGTTCAGGTTTGGCTCGCCGATGGCGCCATGATTCACTACCGCGCCTCCGGCAACGCCCCCGAGCTGCGCTGCTATGTCGAGGCCGACACCGAGCCCGAAGCGCGAAAAGCCCTGCATTGGGGGCTGAATGCAGCGAAAACCGCGCTCGGCTAGCCGGTTTTCACCCGGTCGCCGCCGCCGCGCCCGCGCACCGTTGCCAGCATGATCCTCAGATCGGGCAGCAATCCCTGCAGCAGGCGGTATCGTTCATCTTCGCGCGAAAGCCGTTCAGGATCGCTCATGTCGACGCCGTTTATCTGCGCCAGACCGGTGATTCCCGGTATTATCGCCAAAACCCCCCGCCGCCGTCTGGCCTCGATCAGCTCTGTCTGGCTCGGCAGGCAGGGCCGCGGCCCGACAAAGCTCATCTGCCCCGCCAACACATTGAAAAGCTGAGGCAATTCGTCGAGCTTGGTGCGCCGAAGAAACTGCCCGACCCCCGTCACCGCGGCCGCCGACACCTCATGCGAAGCCCGGTTCGGCGTTCCCACAAGCATGGTTCGGAACTTGTAGCAGGTAAACTCCTGTCCATCCCGTCCCACCCGGACCTGTCGAAAAATCCCAGCCCCCTGAGAGGTTAACCGCACCGCCACCCACACCAGCACCATGGCCCAGCTCAGCCCGACCAGCAGCCCCAGCGCCGCCACGACATCGAAGCTGCGTTTGAAAAACCCGAACAGCGGATTTTTTGCCTGCGTATCCGAAACGATCCGCTCGCGCTCCCCGCCGGGCGCCAGCACCGCATCGGCCAGTGTGCCAAGGCTCACGGTCGGCTTGAGACATTTGAGAAGGTTCAACAAAACGCCGCGCAGCGGCAAGCCGTTGAGTACAGCCAATTTTCCACCGAACCGCCCCGACACGAAAGCCGGCAGATACAGCGTCTCGACACCGATCCCATCGACCTCCGAGAGCCGTTCCACCGCCAGCCGCTTGGAGCGCGCATAAAAATGCGCATTGTCCGCGTCGAGCGCATGGGTCGAGGATACGAACACGAACCGCTCCACCCCCGCCTCCCGCGCAGCCCGGCAAACATCGAGCGTCAGCAATACGTTGTCGCGCTCGAAGTCCTGCCAGTCCCCCGGCTGGTCGTTGTTGCGCACCGCCAGATGCAGCACCAGCGCACAACCCTTCGCCGCCTCGGAAAGCCCCGCATAGCTCGACACGGCGACCCCCGGAAACCGCCGCCGCAACCCCTCCGGATCGCGCCCGGCCAGCACCAACTCGACCCCGCGCCGCATCAGCTCGGGCACGAGCGCCTGCCCGATGCGCCCGCTGGCGCCGGTCACCGCGATGCGCATCACGACCGGGTCTGCCGGGCCGGCGCCTGTGCCGCGCCGCCGCTTTCATCGACCACGCGGAACAGCACATCGCGCGCCGCCGCCTCGTCCGCCGCGTCCAGCGCCGCCTTGAGCTCGGACAGCGCCGTTTCCAGCCCCGGCACATTGGCCTCGGGTCCGCACAATATCTTGGGATGCGGCGTGCGCGTCGCGTGGCTGTCGTCGTAGAACAGCTCCTCGAACAGCTTCTCGCCCGGCCTGATCCCGGTCTCGACGATCTCGATATCGCCGCGCGGATGCGCCTCGTCGCGCACCGAGAGCCCCGCCAGCCGCACCATGTTCTCGGCCAGCTCCGAGATCAGGATCGGCTCGCCCATGTCGAGCAGGAACACGTCGCCATTGTCCGACAGCGCCCCCGCCTGCACGATCAG
>JAEWHZ010000309.1 GCA_023387585.1 Pseudomonadota bacterium | reverse complement strand
GCGGCACCTCCGGCATGCTGATCGCCTTCCTGTTCGCCGCCGGCACCAATCTGTTCGCCTATTGGAACTCGGACAAGATGGTGCTGCGCATGCAGAACGCCGTGCCGGTCGAGCGCAGCCGCGTGCCGCAGCTTTACGACATGGTCGAGACCCTGTCGCGCCGCGCCGGCATCCCGACGCCCGCCGTCTACGTCATCAATTCCGACCAGCCCAACGCCTTCGCCACCGGCCGCAATCCGCAAAACGCCGCCGTCGCCGTGTCGACCGGCCTGTTGCGCCATCTCGACACCCGCGAGGTCGCCGCCGTCGTCGCTCACGAGCTCGCCCATATCCGCTCGCGCGATACGCTGACCATGACCATCACCGCGACCCTTGCCGGCGCGGTCTCCATGCTGGCCCAGTTCGGCCTGTTCTTCGGCGGCGGCAACAATCGCGACAATCCGCTCGGCGGCATCGGCGCGCTGCTGATGGTGTTCCTCGCCCCTCTCGCCGCCATGATGGTGCAGATGGCCATCAGCCGCACCCGCGAATACGAGGCCGACCGCGACGGCGCCGGGATCGCCAACGATCCCGCCGGCCTGGCCTCGGCGCTGCGCAAGATCGCCGCCGCCGCCGGCCGCGAGGTCAACATCGCCGCCGAGCGCAACCCGGCCATGGCGCATATGTACATCATCAACCCGCTCTCGGGCGCGCGCATGGACAATCTGTTCTCGACCCATCCCGACACCGGCAACCGCATCGCCGCGCTCGAGCGCCTCGCCGGCGAGATGGGCAATGGTTTCGCCGCTCCGCAGCGCCCCGCCCCCGCCGGCGCCGGCTTCCGCGTGCCCTCCGCCGGCCGGCGCGGACCCTGGGGCTGACCGGGGAGCGCAAGGCCATATTCCCGCCCAAGAAATCTCCGCCCGAGAAAAAGCCGTCCCCCGCCGGGGCAGACACGCGCCGCCTGGCCGCCGAACGGCTCGACGCCGTGCTCGGCGGCCAGCATTTTTCGCCCTTTACGACCGATGAGATCGCGGACGGCCGCGAGCGCGCCTTCGCCAACCGGCTGGTCACCGCCGCCCTGCGCCGCTGGGCCCATCTCGATCTGATCCTCGAAATCCTGCTGGTGCGCGGCCTGCCGAAAAAGGCGCCGCGCTTCGAAGCCGTGTTGCGCCTCGCGCTCGCCGAGCTGCTGTTCCTGCCGCAATCCGCCGACCACGCCGCCATCCATCTGGCGGTCGAAGCCATCAAGGCCAATCCGCGCACGCGCCATCTCGCCGGCCTCGCCAATGCCAGCCTGCGCGCCGCGCAAACCCGGCGCGAGGACTTCTTTGCCCTCGATCCGCTGCTGGCCCTGCCCGAACCGGTGCGCGCCCGCTGGCAGCCGGTATACGGCGATCCCGCCCTCGCCGCTTTCGCCGAGGCGCTGCTCACCGCCCCGCCGCTCGATCTCAGCCTCAAGGCGCAGGCCCCCGGGCTCGAAGCCCTGCCCGGCGCCACCGCCCTCTCCGGCCCCGGACTGCGCCTTTATGAACGTGACGGGCCGGTCGAATCCCTGCCCGGCTTCGCCGAGGGTGATTTCTGGGTGCAGGACGCCGCCGCCGCCATCCCCGCCCGGTTGATCGGCCTGCCGGCCGGGGCGAGAATCCTCGACCTCTGCGCCGCCCCGGGCGGCAAGACGGCCCAGCTCTGCGCCGCCGGACACGACGTCACCGCCCTCGATGCCGATGCCGCCCGCCTCGCGCGCCTCGCCGCCAACATGCAGCGCCTCGGCTTCGCCCCCCGCATCGTCGAGGCCGATGCGCTCACCTTCACCGACCCGGATCTTTTCGACGCCGTCCTGCTCGACGCCCCCTGCTCGGCCACCGGCACCTTCCGCCGCCACCCCGAGGTGCTGCACCAGACCCGGCCCGCCGACATCGCCGGCCGCGCCGCCCTCCAGCGCCGCCTCATCGCCCATGCCTCCGCTCTGCTGCGCCCCGGCGGCACGCTGATCTATTGCGTGTGCAGCCTCGAACCCGAGGAGGGCGAGGCGCAGGCCGGATGGATCGCCGCAAATCTGCCCGAACTTGCGCCTAACCCGATTGCGCCGACCGAGCTGCCGGGCCTCGAATCCACCCTCGCCCCTTCCGGCCATGTTCGCACCCATCCCGGCCTTTCGCCCTCCGGCATCGAGGGCGGCATGGACGGGTTCTTCCTCGCCCGCTTCCGCCGTCATCCCCAACCTTGAGCCGCCGGAGCGCTTCCGACACTTGATTAGCCACCCTCGAACGGGTTCAACACAATGTGAGCATGCGAATTGCGAATCTGCCGTCCTCGCGCTGCCCGAAACTCGAACTGCCGAACGAATCCGGGATTTCCCCGGGCATCGGGCCGGAACCCGTTTTCCCGGATGAGCCCGATGCAGCATAATTCAGATGGAGCGCGCCCCGATCCCTTCGGATCGCCCCTCGCTCCAGGGAAGAGCTAGCGTGTTGCAGCTGCTGCGTTTTGTCGGGCGCCGGACCGGTCTGGCCCTTGCCGACCGGGTGATGACCACCCCGCTGCTGCGCTGGGCCTGGAGCGGCCTGGCCGATACGGGCTATGTGCCCGGCCTCGCCGAATTCCGCCCCTCCGACCGCGAGGCGGTGCGCGACATGATGGCGGGGCGGTACCTGCTCGCCTTCAAGCTGGTCGACACCCATGGCGCCTCGCCCTTTTCCGTCGAAGCCGACCATCCCGACTGGCACAACAGCCTGCACGGTTTTGGCTGGCTGCGGCATTTCCGCGACGTGCGCGACGCCGCCTCGCGCGGCTTCGCACGCATGCTGGTGCTCGACTGGATCGCCACCGAGGGCGATTACGACCCCGCCACCTGGACGCTGAGCCTCACCGCCCAGCGCGTCATGAACTGGCTGCGCCAGCTCGACCTGCTGCTCGAGGATGCCTCGCCGGACGAACAGAAAACCATCACCCGCGCCATCGGCACACAGGTCCAGAGCCTGCGCAACCGGCGCCGCTTCGCCTACGACCCGGTCGAGCGCCTGCTCGCTATCGCCGCGCTGGTCGCCGCCGAGCTGTGCTCGGACGGGCAGGATTCCGGCGGCGAGACGGGAATCGAGGAAAGGCTGCGTGAGCTCAACCTGCTGCTCGCCCGCCAGCTCGACGCCGACGGCATGCATCTGTCGCGCAACCCGCGCGTACAGCTCACCCTGCTCATCGAGCTCGCCAGCCTCGGGCGCTCGCTGATCAACCACAAGACCGATTCAACCCTCGAATTCGCCGCCCAGGTCGAGCGCATGCACGAGGCGCTCGACGCCGTCACGCTGGGCAGCGGCGAGCCGGCCTATTTCAACGGCTGCGGCCATGTCGCGCTCGACACGCTGGTCGCCGTGCAGGCCAATGCCGCGCGCAAGCGCCACGGCTCCGGCGCCGTCGGCGGCTATGGCATATTGCGCGACGGCGAGGCCGTGGTGGTGGCCGATTCCGGCCTCGTGCCGCCGCTCGAGCACGCCCATGCCGCCCATGACAGCGCGCTCGCCTTCGAGTTCAGCCACGGCACCGAGCTGATCGTCGGCTCCTGCGGTCCCGCTCCCGCCGACTGGACGCAGAATCGCGACCTGTTCCGCCAGGCCATGGCCCATACCGCCCCTTGCGTCGACGACCGGGGCGCGGCGAATCTCAATACGCGCGGGCCCTATGCCGGCAGCCTCGTGCCGCGCACCGAGGCCGAACCAATCGAGATCCACCCCGAAGATCATCTGATGCTGCTGCGCGCGACCGGCTGGCAGTCCGCCGGCATCACCCTCGAGCGCCGGCTGACCCTGCTCTCGCAAGGCACCACCCTTGTCGGGCAGGACAAGGTGCTCCGCGCCGGCGACAGGCAGCCCGAGGGCCTGGTCAGCCTGCGCTTCCATCTCGCCCCCGGCATCGTCGTGCACCGCACCGGCGAGGCCATGGTGCGCCTCGTGCTGCC
>JAEWHZ010000293.1 GCA_023387585.1 Pseudomonadota bacterium | reverse complement strand
TCTATGACCTTTATCCACACGAGATCTCCGGCGGCATGGGCCAGCGCGTGATGATCGCCACCGCGCTTGCGGGCCGGCCCGATCTCATCATCGCCGACGAGCCGACCTCCGCGCTCGACGTGACCGTGCGGCGCCAGCTGCTCGAGCTGATGGACGCGATGATCCTCGATCGCGGCATCTCGCTCATTCTGATCACCCACGATCTCGACCTCGCCGGCAGCTATTGCGACCGCGTGATGATCATGTATGCCGGGCGCATCGTCGAGACCGTCGCCGCCAGCGAGCTCGACGCCGTCCGGCACCCTTACTCGCAGGGGCTGCTCGCCAGCGCCCCGCGGCTCGACCGGGTGATGCGCCGCCTGCCCGTCATGGCCCGCGCCGCCGCCTGGACCGCGCCCGGGGAGGCAGGACGATGATCGAGATCGAGAACCTGTTTCTGCAATACGGGCATGGCGCCGATCGGGTCCGTCCGCTCGACGGCGTTTCGCTCGATATCGCCGAGGGCGAGATCTACGGGCTTCTCGGGGAGAGCGGGTGCGGGAAATCCTCGCTGCTGCGCTGCGTCAGCGGGCTTGAGAGCCAGTGGACGGGCGCGATCCGCATCGCCGGCCGCCCGATGCGTCGCCGCCGCTCGCGCGAAGACATCCTGACCGTCCAGATGGTCTTTCAGGATCCCTACGGCACGCTCCATCCGCGCCATACCGTCATGACCGCGCTCGCCGAGCCCCTGCGCGCCCATGACCGCAAGGTCTCGGTCGGCGCGATTGCCGCGGCGCTGGAACGGGTCGGGCTCGGGCCCGAATTCATGCGCCGCTTTCCCCACCAGCTCTCCGGCGGCCAGCGCCAGCGCGTCGCTATCGCGCGGGCTCTCATCCTCGAGCCGCGCATCCTGCTGCTCGACGAGCCGACCTCGGCGCTCGACGTCTCCGTCCAGGCCGAGGTGCTGAATCTCCTCCTCGACCTCAAGGAGCGCGACAACCTCACCTATATCCTCGTCAGCCACGACCTCGCCGTCATCGCCCATATGTGCGACCGGCTCGCCGTGATGAACAATGGCGAGATCGTCGAGGAACTGACCGCCGAGCATCTGCGCCAGGGCACGGCCGGGCACAGCTATACGCGCGAGCTCATCAGTAGCAGCCAGCGCTATATCCGCCCCTCTTCTGCGACCGGAGCCCAGCCCGCCGCGCTCTGAACGCTGGCGGAAGCTGCGCGATGATCCGGGGAGGCAGGCTGCGCGGCGGCATGCGGCGTCGCGCAGCAACTTCCCCTTTCTGTCCATACCGCCGGCCGGGTTTCGGACAGGTCGGGCCCGGAGTGTCCGAGCCAGGGCGATCCGCCGTGCATGGTTGGATCAAGAGATCGCGCAGGACTCATACGCCTATGAAATAGGCGAAATTTCACTCAGATGAATATTTAAGCATCATTCGCTTGGATCAGGCTCCGAGGCTCCCGAGCTCGTGTCCAATCCGGATAGTCTCGGGTTTTGATGTTTCTACTGAAATATCAAAGACTTATCTGAATTCTCCATCGGTGCATCACCTGGAGGGGCGGTCTGGCACGCCTCTTGCACTGCTGTTTGCAGTCCAGGGCTGCAAGGGCGCTGCTGTTTTGTATGCAGTTCTCGTATCGCTCGTTGTTGTCCTGAGGAGCGACAAGCATCCTTTGGAGATAAAGTCGTAGATAGAGGGAAATTCTCAATATCGATCATCCGTCACTCTTGAAGAGGACTTGGAGAATAACGTGGCAGATCACATCAACGGCCCATTGTATTACGAAACCATGGGAAAATCCGGCCCCGTACTCGCGTTCGTGCATCCGAACCCGATGGATCAATCGTGCTGGATCTTCCAGATGGCGCATTTTTCCACCTGGTACCGCTGCGTCGCGATCGACATTCCCGGCTATGGGCGTTCTCCGACCGCGGAGAGCGGCCTTACCATGGAGGACATGGCGCAGGCCTGCTGGGAGGCCGTGGACGACGCCTATCCGGGAGAGGATGTGATCCTGGTCGGCTGCTCCGTCGGCTCGTCGATCGTGCCCTATATGCACCATATCAGGCCCGACAGGACCAAGGCGCTCATCGTGTGCGGGACCGGCTACAGCCCGGGCAAGGAGTTCGCGGCCCGCCGCATCCAGCAATACACCCAGGACGGCATCGATTTCCGCTGGGACTATACGTTCCAGGATCTGAGCGCGGCCTTCGGGCCGACGCCCCTTGCGCACTGGTTCGCCAATCTCTTCCAGGAGCGCAACGGCAGCGCCCACCTGCAGACGATCCTCTATCAGTTCGAGGCGCTGGCGAAGCCGGATGCCGACGACCACCACGAAAAGATCGCCTGTCCGATGATCGTCCTGACCGGCAGCGAGGACAGCGCCCATGAGCGCGCCTTCGCCCTGCGCGATCGCGTTCCGGGGTGCGAACTGAAGGTGCTGCCGGGCGCGGGCCATGCCTGCCAGATCGAGCAGCCCTGGCTCTTCGACCGCTTCATGATCGAGTTCCTCGTCAAGCACGGCCTGTTTCCGGAAACGCCGAAGCCCATCCTGACCTTCTAATCCGCGTAACGGCGGCCTGCTCGCGGGGCGGACCGGCCCCGTGGGCGAGGATCGAGTGCAGGCCAACTGCACCGGTGCGTGGGAGACAAACAATTGGAGTGTAAAATGGATAGACGTACGTTCCTGAAGGCAAGCGCCGCAAGCGCCGTTCTGCCCGGCCTCGTCGGCGCCCCGTCCGCCGCCTTCGCCCAGTCGGACCAGAATATCCTGCGGATCGCGATGACGCTGAGCGACATCCCGCTCACCACCGGGCAGCCGACCCAGGGCGCCGAGGGCATCCGCTTCATGGGCATGACCGTCTACGACGCCCTGTTCTCATGGGACCTGTCGCAGAACGACACGCCGTCGGTGCTCGTGCCGGGCCTTGCCGAGAGCTACACGGTCGATTCCGAGACCAACACGATCTGGACCTTCCACCTGCGCCGCGGCGTGCGGTTCCACGACGGCTCCGACTTCACCGCCGATTCCGTCATCTGGAACTTCGAAAAGCTGCTGAACCGCGAGGCGCCGCAATTCGATCAGGCGCAGGCCAACCAGGGCGCCGCCCGGTTCGCCGGCGTGGTCTCGTACCGCAAGGTGGACGACTACACCGTCGAAGTGGTCACGGAAGCCCCGGATTCGATGTTCTTCTACCGGATATCGGCCATCTACTTCTCCTCCCCCGCCCATTGGGAAGCGCTCGGGGGCGATTGGGGCGCCTTCGCGCAGAACCCTTCGGGCACCGGCCCGTTCAAGCTGGAAAGCTTCGTGCCGCGCGAGCGCGCGAACCTGGTGCGCAATGACGACTACTGGGACACGGAGCGCGTCCCCAGGGTCGACGGCGTCACCCTGCTCGCCATGCCGGACGCCACCACCCGCGTCGCCGCGCTGCTGTCGGGCCAGGTCGACTGGGTCGAGGCGCCGCCGCCCGATGCCGTCCCGCGCCTCACCTCGCAGGGCATGGATGTCTACAGCATGGTCTATCCGCATGTCTGGCCGTTCTGGCTCAGCTATGCCGAGGACTCCCCGTTCCGCGACATCAACGTGCGCAAGGCCGCCAACCTGGCGATCGACCGCGACGGCATCGCCGCGTTCCTGGGCGGGCTGGCCAAGCCGGCAAAGGGCATGGTCGACGTCTCCAGCCCCTGGTTCGGCAATCCCGAATTCGACATCGTCCACGACCCGGACCAGGCGCGGACCCTGCTGGCCGAGGCCGGATACGGCCCCGACAACCCCTGCGTGATCAAGCTTCTGACCTCGCAGGCCGGCTCCGGCCAGATGCAGCCGATTCCGATGACGGAATACGTCCAGGAGAACCTCAACAGCGTCGGCTTCCAGGTCGAGGTCGAAGTGGTCGACTGGGAAGCGCTGCGGACCCGGCGCGGCGAGGGCGCGGACAGTGCGTCCAATGCCGGCACCTACGGCGTGAACAGCAGCTGGTCCATCAACGATCCCGACTTCGGCCTGCTCAGCGTTACCTGGTCGAGGCGCATCGTGCCGAACGGCAACAATTGGGGCCTCTACAACGATCCGACGGCCGACACGCTGTGCGAGAACGTCGTGGCCGCGTTCGATCCCGACGAGCAGGACCAGGCGTTGGCGGAGCTGCACGAATATATGGTCGACCAGGCCATGTGGCTCTGGGTCGTCCACGACCTCAATCCGCGCGCCATGAATCCCAGGGTGCGGAACTTCCTGCCGCCGCAGAGCTGGTACGTCGATCTCACCGGCATCGAGGTCGTCTGAAGCAAATGCTCAGGTTCATCGTCCATCGGTTCCTCTATGTCGTGCCGATCAGCCTCGGCGTGACCCTCATCTGTTTCATCCTTACCCAGATGGCGCCCGGCGATGCGGCGAGCGCCGTCATCCCCGACGACGCCTCGCCCGAGCTGGCCGCCGAAATCCGGGCGGCCTACGGGTTCGACCAGCCCGTGCCCATCCAGTACCTGATGTGGCTGGGGCGCGTGGTGACGGGCGATCTGGGCATCTCGATCGCGACCGGAAGGCCGGTGATCAACGAGGTGCTTCCGGCGATGGCCAACACGCTGTCTCTGGCGGCGGGGGCCATCCTGCTGGCGGCGTTCTTCGGGATATTGCTCGGCACGCTGGCCGCCTACCGCAACGGCACCTTCGCCGACCGCGCCATCAGCGCGATCGGCATCGCGGGGATGTCCATCCCGCAATACTGGCTGGCGATGGTGATGGTCGTCATCCTGTCGGTGGAGATGGGGCTCTTCCCCGCCTCCGGGCGTGCCAATCCGGGCAGCCCGTTCTGGACGCACTTGCAGCACATGATCCTTCCGATGCTGACGCTGGCCACCGTGCCGGCCGGCATAATAGCGCGATCGGTCCGCTCGACCGTGGTCGAGACCCTGCAGCAGGAATTCGTGCAGGCGCTGGCCGCCAAGGGCGTCTCCGGAGCGCGCCTGTTCCTGCACGTGGCCAAGAACGCGGCCGGCCCGGCCCTCGCCGTCATCGGCCTGCAGATGGCGAACCTGCTCGGCGGCTCCATCCTGGTGGAAACCGTGTTCGCCTGGCCCGGCACCGGGTTCCTGCTGAACTCGGCGATCTTCATGCGCGACCTGCCGGTGATGCAGGCGACCGTTCTGGTGCTCGCCATGTTCTTCATCCTGTCCAACCTCGCGGTCGACATCCTGCAGATGCTGTTCGATCCGCGGGTCAAGCGCGCCCGGCGCGGAGGCTGATCATGACCGATGTGATTTCGACGCAGCCGATCGTCCCGCCGAAGGCCCGGCAGCCTTCCAGGGGGTTCTGGAGCAGGCTCGCGAGGATGGGGCGGCGCGACGCGGTGACGCTGGTGTGCGCCGCGGTGCTGGCGGTGATCGTGTTCGTCGCCGTCTTCGCGCACTGGCTGGCGCCCGCCGATCCCTACCACACCAGCATCGCCAACCGGCTGAAGCCGCCGGGCACGCCGGGCTACATCCTGGGCACCGACGAGCTGGGCCGCGACATGCTGAGCCGACTGATGCACGGCGCGCGGCTGTCGCTGTTCATGGGCCTCACGCCCGTGATCGTCGCAACGTTCGCCGGCGGGCTGCTCGGCATCGTCGCGGGCTATGCCGGGGGCTGGGTCAACACCGCCATCATGCGCACGATGGACGTGTTCTACGCCTTCCCCTCGGTGCTGCTGGCCGTCGCCATCGCCGGCTCGCTCGGTGGCGGCATCCGCAACGGGCTGATCGCCCTGTGCTTCGTGTTCACGCCCTCGATCGCCCGCGTCGCGGAGAGCGTGACGATGCAGGTCAAGACCCAGGACTATGTCGAGGCCGCGCGCGCCTCCGGGGCACGGGCCCATCTGATCCTGCTGCACCACGTGCTGCGCAACGTCGCGGGTCCGATCCTGGTGTTCGCCTCGAGCCTTGTCAGCGTGTCGATCATCATCGCGTCGGGCCTGAGCTTTCTTGGCCTCGGCGTGAGCCTGCCGGAGGCCGAGTGGGGGATGATGCTGAGCAGCATGCGCCAGTCTATCTATGTCGCGCCGCTCAACTCGATCCTGCCCGGCATCATGATCTTCGTTACCTCGGTCTGCCTCAACCTGCTCAGCGACAGCATCCGCAGCACCATGAACGTGAAGGGATAAGCCATGCTTTTCTTTCGAAAGCCGCCCCCGAGCGTCGATCCGCGCGACGTCGGCGGTCCACTCCAGCCGATGATGATCGTCGACAGCCTGCGCAAGCACTTCGTGCTGGAAAGCGCGATCGGCGAGGAACGCGCCGTGGTGCACGCCGTCGACGACATCAGCTTCAACGTCACCAAGAACGAGACTCTCGGGATCGTCGGGGAATCGGGTTGCGGCAAGTCGACCACCGCGCGGCTGCTGATCCGGTTGATCGAGGCGGACAAGGGCGCGATCGTCCTCGACGGGGAGGAGGTCGGCGGCGTGCACGGCATCTCCGTGAAGGCGCTGCGGCATTCCGTGCAGATGGTCTTCCAGGACAGCTATGCCTCGCTCAACCCGCGCATGACGCTCGAGGAAACGATCATGTTCGGCCCGCGCGCGAACGGGGTTTCCAGGGACGAGGCGCGGGCCCGGGCCCACGACGTTCTCGGACGGGTCGGGCTGGCGCCCGAAACCTTCGCCCAGAGAATGCCGCACGAGCTCTCGGGCGGCCAGCGCCAGCGCGTCAACATCGCGCGGGCGCTGGCCATGAACCCGCGCGTGCTGATCCTCGACGAGGCGGTGTCGGCGCTCGACAAATCGGTGGAGGCGCAGGTCCTCAACCTTTTGCAGGACCTCAAGCACGAGCTCGGGCTGACCTATCTGTTCATCTCCCACGACCTCAACGTCGTGCGCTACATCTCCGATCGCGTGATGGTCATGTATCTGGGGAAGGTGGTGGAGATCGGCGAGGTCGCCGATATCTACGAGCGCCCCAAGCATCCCTATACAAGAGGGCTGCTCTCGTCCCGGCCGTCGATGGACCCCAAGCGCCGGCGCACCGAGGCGCCGCTTTCGGGCGACCCTCCGAGCCCGATCAAGCCGCCGAGCGGCTGCCGTTTCCGCACGCGCTGCAGCCTCGCCGAGGATATCTGCGCGGAACGCGAACCGCCGCTGACGGCGCATGGCGATCATGCCGCCGCCTGCCACGCCGCGACCCCGGCATCGGGTCATTCGATGGCCCCGGAGATCAATTGAGATGGCTATGATTCAGCAAGCGGCGTTGAAGATTCCGGAACCGGCGCCGATGGCCGCGACGGCTGCGCCTTTCGTCGATGTCCGCGACCTCGAGGTGCGGATCGACACGCCCGATGCGAAGGTTCCGCTGCTCAACGGCGTGAGCTTCTCGCTCCGGGCCGGCGAAGTGCTGTGCCTGCTCGGCGAATCCGGCTCGGGCAAGAGCATGACCGTGCGCTCGCTGATGCGGCTCCTGCCGGACGGCGCCAGGATCAGCGGCAAGGTCGAGGTCGGGGGCGTCGATGTGCTGGCGCTCAAGGAACGGCAGCTGCGCACCATTCGCGGGCCGCTGATCTCGATGATCTTCCAGGAGCCCGCGACCGCCTTCGATCCTACTTTCACCATCGGCTACCAGATCGCGGAGACCGTTCGGCTGCACGAAGGGGTGTCCCGGGCCGCCGCCCGCAAGCGCGCCCTCGACCTGCTCGAGCTGGTCCAGGTTCCCTCCGCCGCGCGCAGGCTGGACGCCTATCCGCACGAGCTTTCGGGCGGGTTGCGCCAGCGCGCCATGATCGCGCTGGCGCTGTCCTGCCGCCCGAAGCTGCTGATCGCCGACGAGCCCACGACCGCGCTCGATGCGACGGTGCAGATCCAGGTGCTGCTGTTGCTGCGCGAATTGCAGTCCGAGCTGGGGATGGCGACCATATTCGTCACCCACGACATCGGCGTCGCCTGCGAGATCGCCGACCGCATCGCGGTCATGTATGCCGGGCGGTTCGTCGAGGAGGGGCCGATCGAGCGCATCATCGCCGCGCCCCAGCACCCCTATACGATCGGGCTGCTGCACTCGGTGGTCACGGCGGAGGCAGCCGGGACACGCCTCGAATCGATTCCGGGCGCGCCGCCCAGCCCGGCACAGCTGCCTGCCGGTTGCAGCTTCAATCCGCGATGCTTCGCGGCCGTTCCCGCCTGCACCCAGCAGCTTCCCGATCTGCGCGAGGCGGAAGAGGGCCATTTCGTGCGCTGCATCCGCGCGCCATTGGCGCCGGAGGAAAGAGGTTTGCGCAGGTGACGATCCCGACGAGCGAGATTATTTTCGCCTGCGTCCGAACATAGTCGAGAGCGCCGGTATTTTCCCATGTAGGTCCAATGTTCCTCCCCAACCCCGCGTCCGCGCTTGTCGTCCAGGACGGCTTGCCGCAACCACAGCGCAGCTACGCCTTCGTGACCCTGGGCCTCTCGATCATGATGGCGGTCCTCGACGGCGCCATCATGAACGTCGCCTTGCCCGTGATCGCGGCCGAGCAGCAGGCTGGCGCCGCCGATGCGATCTGGATCATCACCGCCTATCAGCTGGCGCTGGTCATCTCCCTGCTGCCGTTCGCCGCGCTGGGCGATGCGATCGGGTTCAAGCGGGTCTATATGGGCGGGCTGGTGGCGTTTGCGTGCGGCGCGGCGCTTTGCTCGACCGCCGACAGTATCGCCGGCCTCGCCATGGCGCGCACGCTGCAGGGGCTGGGCGCGGGCGCGATCATGAGCATCAATGGCGCCATGATCCGCCAGATCATGCCCGTGCGTCACATGGGGCGCGGGATCAGCACGATCTCGATGATCGTCGGCTGCACGGCGACCGCGGGCCCGACCGTGGCCGGGGCCGTGCTGGCCGTCGCTTCCTGGCACTGGCTGTTCCTGGTCAACATCCCGGTCTGCATCGCGGTCTTCGCCGCCGGCCTCGTGACGCTTCCCGGCGGCGGCGGTTCCGGGCGTCGTTTCGACTTTCTCAGCGCCCTGTTCAACGCCTTCGCGTTCGGCTTCCTGATTTCGGGGCTGAGCAGCATCGGCCGCGACGGGGGCGCGCTGCTGGCCGCGGCGCAGTTCGCCATCGCCTTCGTCGCCTTCGCGGCCCTGGCGGCGCGACAGCGCAACAGGGAGGCGCCGCTTCTGCCGGTCGATCTACTGCGCAACCGCACCTTTTCGCAATCGATCGCCGCCGCGATCTGTTCGTTCATCGCGCAGTTCCTGGCTTTCGTCTCCCTGCCGTTCTATTTCCACGACGTCCTTGGATACAGCGCGGCGGAAACCGGGCTGCTGCTGACCCCCTGGCCGCTCGCCGCAGCATTGACGGCCCCCTTCGCCGGCCGGCTGGCCGACAGGATGTCCAGCGACATCCTGGGCGTCGTGGGCATGGCGATCTTCGCGGCCGGCCTCGTGGCGATGGCGCTGTTGCCCGGCGATCCGGAAGCCGTGGACATCGTGTGGAGACTGGCCGTCTGCGGCTTCGGATTCGGCGTGTTTCAGTCGCCGAACAACCGCACGATGCTGCTGAGCGCGCCTGCATCGCGCAGCGGCGGCGCCAGCGGCATGCAATCAACGGCGCGCGTCCTCGGCCAGTCCGCCGGCGCCGCGCTGGCGACGATCCTGATGGGGCTGCCGACAGGCATGAACATCTCGGTGCTGATGGGCGTCGCCACGCTCTTCGCCATCGCCGCCGGCATCGCTTGCTGTACGCGTTCCATGGGCTCGTGAAGCAGCGTTGGGCATTCCGCGGCGCATTCATTCCCCCAGCCCGGGAACGGGAAACCTCATGGGCGATTGTATTTGGGAGGTGAGGCGCGGAGGCCGGGAGATGAGGAAGCGGTTTAGGGTCGGGGATCATGTGCGGTGGAATTCCGAGGCCGGGCGGGTGTCGGGGACCATCATTGCCATCCACACCAGCGATTTCGACTATAAGGGCCACAGGCGGCGGGCGAGCGAGGACGAGCCGCAATACGAGATCAAGAGCGACAGGACCGACCATGTCGCCGCGCATAAGGGCAGCGCCCTCGAGCATGGGTGAGGGGGACGACGAGCCGCCGTTCTTCACCATCGGTCATTCGAACAGGAGCATCGCGGACTTCCTCGCGCTGCTGGGCGAGGCGGGGGTGGAGGTCGTCGTCGATATCCGCAAGATGCCGATGTCGAGAGCGCATCCGCATTTCAACGGGGCGGCGCTGTCGGGCGCGCTGGCGGGGGCCGGGATCGGCTATGAGCACGAGGCCGCGCTGGGCGGGTTGCGGGGCAGGGCGGAGGCCTTGCCGGCCGCGGTCAACGGATCGTGGACCGATCGGAGCTTCCACAATTATGCCGATTACGCGCTTTCGCAACCGTTCCGGCTCGGGCTGGAGCGGCTGCTGGCGCTGGGACGGGAACGGCGCGCGGCGATCATGTGCTCGGAGGCGGTGTGGTGGCGCTGCCATCGCCGGATCGTCGCCGATTATCTCATCGCCGGCGGGAAGACGGTTTTCCATATCATGGGACCGGGCCGCATCGAGAGGGCGCGGCTGACACAGGGCGCGCTCGTCCAGCCCGACGGGACGGTGCTCTATCCGGCCGCGGGCGAGGCCGCCACGACGGGCAGCAGCGGCTAAATGCACCCTTGAGCTTGGCCGTCTGCCGGCTCATGGTGCCGGAAGGCAACAATCCAGGCGGACAGCATGGCAGACGAGGCGAACGAGAAGAAGGCCTGGCCGGCAATCTGGAACGGCATAAAGTGCAAATGCCCGAAATGCGGCAAGGGCTGGCTGTTCCACCACTATCTGGAGCAGGTGGAGCACTGCAAGGTATGCGGCGAG
>JAEWHZ010000292.1 GCA_023387585.1 Pseudomonadota bacterium | reverse complement strand
TCGTCCGAGCGCGCCAGCGCCACGGCGTCGTCATACCAGCTGACATTGGAGGTATCGATGCCGCGCTCGCGCGAGCGGGAGCGGGCGGCGACGGCGGTGACGACGATCTGGCGCCCGAGCTTTCTTTGCAGGTCGACGCCTTCGCGCTGCAATATGCGCACCAGCGTCGCCCCGACATTCCCGAGCCCCGCCACGCCGATGCGCAGCGGCTGGACGGAGGACTGGTCGGCGAAATCCTGCATCGCCTTGAGGATACGCGCCCGCGTGTCCGAGCGCGGTTCGCGCCCCTCGCGCAGGTCGAAGACGAAAAGCGGGTCGCCCGCGATGGAGCGGCCGAAACGGGTCGGCGTCCAGCCGCGGGCGGCGATGAAAGCTTCGACGGATTGGCGAAAGGATGCGATGTCGTTCATGGTGGCGACATCTGCATAGGAATTCGCCTAGCCGTCAATAGGACTTGATGCAGGGCAGGTCTTCAGGGCAAATCTTCAGGTGTTGACGGCCAGCGGCACCACGTTCCCGAATCCCGCCTTGCTGGACAGCAGGCGCTTGACGTTGCGCGCCGCCTGGCGGATGCGCTGCTCATTCTCGACGAAGGCGAGCCGGATATACTGGTCGCCATATTCGCCGAAGCCGACGCCCGGCGCCACGGCCACGCCGGTCTCGCGCACCAGCAGCTTGGCGAATTCGAGCGAGCCCAGATGGGCGAATTGCGGAGGGATCGGCGCCCAGGCGAACATGGTCGCGCCCGGAACCGGAATGTCCCAGCCGGAGCGCGCAAAGCTCTCGATCATCACGTCGCGGCGGGCGCGATAGATCGCGCGCACCTCGGCAATCACCTCGTCCGAACCGTTGAGCGCCGTGGCGGCCGCCACCTGGATCGGGGTGAAGGCGCCATAGTCGAGATAGGATTTGACCCGCGCCAGCGCGGCGATCAGGCGCTCGTTGCCAACGGCGAAGCCGACGCGCCAGCCGGGCATGGAATAGGTCTTCGACATCGAGGTGAACTCGACGGCGATGTCGATGGCGCCTGGAATCTGCAGGATCGAGGGCGGCGGCGCGTCGTCGTCGAAATAGATCTCGGCATAGGCAAGATCGGACAGGATGAAGATCGACTGCTCGCGGCAATAGCGCACCACCTCGGCGTAAAAGTCGAGATCGGCGGTATAGGCGGTCGGATTGGCCGGGTAGTTCAGGATCAGCGCGATCGGCTTGGGGATCGAATGGCGCACGGCCCGGTCGAGCGAGCGCAGGAAATCCTCGTTGGGCTCGGCGGGCATGGAGCGCACCACGCCGCCCGACATGATGAAGCCGAAGGAATGGATCGGATAGGTCGGGTTGGGCACCAGCACCACGTCGCCCGGCGCGGTGATCGCCTGCGCCATGTTGGCAAAGCCTTCCTTGGAGCCCAGCGTCGCCACCACCTGGGTGTCGGGGTTGAGCTTCACGCCGAAGCGGCGCCCGTAATAGCTCGCCTGGGCCTTGCGCAGGCCGGGAATGCCCTTCGAGGACGAATAACGGTGCGTGCGGGGGTTGAGCACCGTTTCCTGAAGCTTATGTACGATATGCTCCGGCGTCGGCAGGTCGGGATTGCCCATGCCGAGATCGATGATGTCGACCCCTTCGGAGCGGGCCTTGGCCTTGATAGGGTTGATGTGCTCGAAAACGTAGGGCGGCAGGCGGCGGATGCGGTGGAAATCTTCGTTCATGTCAAAGCCTCGGCGAGCCCTCGGGCTCGGCTGGAGCGGCGGGCAGCCCCGCCAGATGAGGCGGGGATTGTCGCCGAATTATGGTTGTCTTGCGGTTAAGGGCTTGGTGTTTTCGGCTCTTCCCGGCCGCGTGGCGGCCCGATGGGAAGAGCTAGCGAGCGTTCGCCGCCGCCGCTGCCGCAACCATGCCAGCCGCCATCGCGCCGGCACGGGGGCCGGCGGCGGGTACGAACGAAGCCAAGGTGATGCGGTCCGGCATCTCTCTTGCCCTGATCTGGCGGTTTTTGTAATGAACCGGGTTAGACGAGCGCGTTCTTAATCGCACCCAATTCCGATGTAAATGGTATGTCGGCAAAGCCGAAATGAGTTCGGGGCTCGAGTGAGGTTGGCATGGTCAAGCGCATTGCCTTGTGCACTATAGGTACGCAGGGCGACGTTCAGCCTTACATCGCGCTCGCCAAGGGTCTGCGCGAGCGTGGATATTCGGTCGTCCTCGGCGCCTCCGGCGATTTCCGCGACATGGTGGAAAGCCACGGCATCGAGTTCCATTCGCTGGGCTCGTCCATCCAGTCCTTCCTGCAGCAGTCGCGCTTCGAGAACGCGATGAGCCAGTCGCTCATCATCAACGGGCCGTCGCTGCTGCGCCAGGGTACGCAGATCGTCGAGACGGCGGCGCGCCATGCCTGGGCCATGTGCCAGGGCGCCGACGCCATCATCCTCAACATGAACACCAGCTTCGGCATCGACATCGCCGAGGCGCTGCGCGTGCCGGCGATCATGTCGGCCCTGCAGCCGCTGAACTCGACCAGCGAGTTCCCGCTGTGCATGTATTATGTCGGCTCCGACCTGGGACCGGCCTTCAACAAGCTGACCTATACTGCCGTCAGCGTGCAGCAGATGTATTACAACCTGCCGCGCAACCGGCTGCGCCGCGACCTGATGGGGCTCGATTCGCGCCAGATGGGCGGGCTGTTCCAGAACACCGACGGCTCGCCCCTGACCACGCTCTACGCCTATTCCGGCCTGATCTCGCCACGTCCGCGCGACTGGCCGAAGACGGCGATCGTCACCGGCTACTGGCCGTTGCAGGACAATTCGGGCTGGCAGCCCTCCGCCGAATTCGAGGCCTTCCTGTCGCGCGGCGAGGCGCCGGTCTATATCGGCTTCGGTTCCATGCCGTTCGGTGCGGCGCGCAACACGCAGATCCTGCGCGAGGCCATGCGGCTGTGGGGCGGGCGTGCCGTGGTGGCGCGGGGTTGGGGCGGCATCGACCCCTCCGACCTGCCCGAGAACGTCTTCGCCATCGGGAAAGCGCCGCACGACCGGCTGTTCCGCTATATGAGCGCGGTCGTGCATCATGGCGGCGCCGGCACCACGGCGGCGGGGCTCTATCTGGGACGCCCGACCTTCATCGTGCCGCAGGCCGTCGACCAGCCCTATTGGGGCCGGCGCATCTACGAGCTTGGCGTCGGACCCAAGCCTGTGCGGCTGCGCAAGCTCACGCCCGAGGTCCTGGCCGAGGCGCTGCGCGACCTGACCGGCAACAGCTCCTACCGCCAGCGCGCCGCCCAGCTCGCCGAGGAACTCGGCAACGAGGACGGCGTCGACAAGGCGGTGCGCGTCATCGAGCGGGTCATGACCAATTACGTGCCCGGCGCACGCAAGCGCAAGTCCAGCCGCCGCGTGGCCCTGGCCGAAAAGGTCAAGCGCGACGTCGCCCGCCTGACCCTCGCCCCCCAGCCCGAGCGGCCGTAAATTTCAAAAGAAAAGGCCCGGGAACGCATCCCCGGGCCGATACCGTCGTCGCTCGCAGCGCGGTCAGCGCTTCGAGAACTGGAAGGAACGACGGGCCTTGGCGCGGCCGTACTTCTTGCGCTCGACCACGCGGCTGTCGCGGGTCAGGAAGCCGCCCTTCTTGAGAACGCCGCGCAGCTCGGGCTCGTAATGGGTGAGCGCCTGCGAGAGGCCATGGCGCACCGCGCCGGCCTGGCCGGACAGGCCGCCGCCGGAAACGGTGGCGATCACGTCATACTGGCCGGTGCGCTCGGCGACGCCGATCGGCTGCTGCACGATGAGCTGCAGCACCGGGCGGGCAAAGTACTTTTCGAAGTCCCTGCCGTTGATGACGATCTTGCCCGAGCCGGGCTTGACCCAGACGCGGGCGACCGCGTCCTTGCGCTTGCCGGTGGCATAGGCGCGGCCGTACTGGTCGAGCTTCTGGACGTAGACGGGCGCGGTCTCCGCGACCGAGGACGCCGCCGCCGAGCCCAGATCTTCGAGGGAATTGAGGGTCTCGGTCATTCTTACTTCACCTTGACGTTCTTGGCGTTCATCGCGGCCACGTCGAGCTGGACGGGCTGCTGCGCCTCATGCGGATGCTCGGCGCCGGCATAGACGCGCAGATTGCGCAGCTGGTCGCGGCCGAGCGGCCCGCGCGGCAGCATGCGGCGCACGGCATTCTCGAGCACGCGCTGCGGGAAGCGGCCTTCGAGCAGCTGGCGCGCGGTGCGGTCCTTGATGCCGCCGGGAAAGCCGGTGTGCCAGTGGAAACGGTGCTGGTCCAGCTTGCGGCCGGTCAGCTTCACCTTGTCGGCATTGATGACGATGATGTTGTCACCCATGTCCATATGCGGTGTGAAGGTGGGCTTGTGCTTGCCGCGCAGGCGCAAGGCGATGACCGAGGCGAGGCGGCCCACGACCAGCCCCTGGGCGTCGATCAACACCCACTGCTTCTCGATCTCGCTCGGTTTGGCCGAGTAAGTCTTCATCGGTTGAAATTCCCAAGAAACCAAAGGAAAGCGGAGGTTTCGCCATGGCGGACGCCCGCATTGGCGCTGCGTTTACGCCCGCGCCGGGATCGCGTCAAGTGAAAATGATTTATGCTTGCAATTCAACGTACTAGCATGACGGTATATAATTACCGTCCTACAACCGCCTGCGAACGCTGCATATCTGCCAGATAGGCGATCACCGCCCCGCCCAGCATGAAGGCCAGCGTCTGGTGTCCCACGGCGAGGCTGATCGGCACCGCCGCCAGCAGCGTCCAGACGCCGAGCGCGACCTGGATCAGCACCAGCATGGCGAGGCGCGGCAGCCAGGCATGGACGCCGTCCAGCGCCCCCCGGCGCCATTTGCGCCACAGCATGAACCCGACATGGAGGACGATCGCATAGGCCAGCATGCGGTGGATGAACTGCACCGTCAGCGCGTTCTCGAACAGGTTGCTCCAGGCGGGCTGCATGACGAACAGCCCGTTGGGGATCAGTTGCCCGTCCATCAGCGGCCAGGTGTTGTAGCCCGAGCCGGCATCGAGCCCGGCGACGAACCCCCCGGCCCCGATCTGGAGGAAAATCAGCGCCATTAGCGCCATGGCCCAGCCCCGGTCGCCCCGCGCGACCCCGCCCCCGGCGGCGCCCGGCGTGATGCGGCGCGGCACGTAGATCAGCGCCATGAACAGCAGCGCGGCGGCGCACAGATGCGTGGCGAGCCGGTATTGCGACACCGAAATCAGATCGCTCAGCCCCGAGGTCACCATCCACCAGCCCAGAAATCCCTGAAAGCCGCCGAGCAGGAACAGGCCGAACAGCGGCCAGGCGAGCGAGCGCGGCAACTGTCGGCGCACCAGAAAGACGATGAAGGGCACGATGAACAGCAGCCCCAGCACGCGTCCGAGCACGCGGTGCAGCCATTCCCAGAAAAAGATGAACTTGAAGTCATCGAGGCTCATCCACGAATGGACGGCCTCGAATTGCGGGATCTGCTGATAGGCGGCGAACTCGGCCAGCCATTCGGCCTCGTTGAGCGGCGGGATGGTGCCGGAGACCGGCCGCCATGTGGTGATCGACAGCCCGGATTCGGTCAGCCGCGTGATGCCCCCGACGACGAGGATGACGATCACGAAGGCCGCCAGCCCGTAGAGCCAGATGCGGATCGGGCGCAGCGGATCGCCCACCACGCGCTCGGCGCTGCGGGCGGATGGCGGGGTGCGGCCGCTTGAGGGGTTCTCAAGCGTGGTCATGACGGCTAACACGGTTCGCGAACATGACCGCGAGATAGTCCGCGCGAGCCTTCGGACGCAATAGCCGCGTTGCCGCACCATGACACAATCGAACCGCAAGCTCATCGGCACGGTGCTGCTCACCGCCTCGATCGGTGCCTGGGCGATCCTCGCCACGGCGCTCTATCTGTGGTTGCTGATGGACATGCCGCCTCTGGTCCATATCGGCTATTTCGCCATCGCCGGCACCGCCTGGCTGCTGCCCGCGATGTGGATCGTCAAATGGATGTCGGCGCCCGAAAACTAGCCCTCAAGCCGCCTTCAGTCTCCCGGAAAGGCTGAACAGCGAGCCGCTGGCGAAGACGTCGACATAGCGCTGCGACTGGAACAGCCCGTTGAGCGAGACGCGCGGCAGCGCCGTCATCCGCTCGATATGCCCGGGATAGAGCCCGCCCGGCCGCGTGGTGACGGCGGTGCGCAGGCCCAGTTCGCGTGCCAGCGCATATTCGCGCTCGCCGGCCGAGACCAGCCGCCCGATCGGATAGGAAAAATGCTCCGGCCGCGTGCCGAACTGGGCGGCGAGGATGGCGACGGATTGCTCCATCTCGGCCCGCGCCTCGGCTTCGCCCAGCTTGGCGAGCTCGTAATGATGCACCGTATGGGCGCCCAGCGTGCACAGCGGATCGTTGGCGAACAGGCGCACCTGCTGCCAGTCCATGATCAATTCGCGGCAATGGGCGGCGAGGTCGAATTTGTAGAGGCGCGCCAGCTCGTGCAGCGTCTCGCGCCGCTGCGGTTCCGGCGCGCTGCGCATATAGGTGTAGAGCAGGTCGTAGCTGCGCTGCTTTTCGGCGAGGGTCGCGGTTTGCAGATATTGCACCTCGCCCCCGAGGGCGACCTGCAACCCGGCATTGTCGGCGACGATGTCCTCCAGCGCCTGCCACCACACCTCGCCCGTGCCGTCGACGAAGGCGGTCGGAATGTAGAGCACGAAGGGCGCATCCTGGCGGCGCAGCACCGGCAGGGCGTAGGCGAGGTTGTCGCGATAGCCGTCATCGAAGGTCAGCACCACGAAGGGGCGCGGCTTCGCCTTCGCCGCCAGCCGCTCCAGCGCCTCGTCGAGCGAGACGATGTCGCAGCCGAGCTCGCGCACCCGCTCGATGACATATTCGAGAAAATCCGGCCGCACCTGCAGGATGGCGTTGGGCGAGAAATCGGCGGGCTCGTCCGGCAGCACCCGGTGCAGGGTGAGGATGACGCCGCGGCATCTGGACAGCATGCGCGCCAGCATCGGCGCCCGCGTCAGCCACAGAGCCTCGAACATCAGGCGCAGGGCCAGGTACTTGGCGTTTCCGGCCATGCGTCAGGCCGCGGCCCGGCCCGGCTCTCGCACGATGGCCACGTCGCGATAGCCCGCCTCGTCGAGCTCGGCGCGCAGATCGGCGATCTCGGTCGCCGTGGTGCCGTCGACCGAGACCAGCACCACGCGGTCGGCGGCGTCGGTGAAGGCCGACAGGGTGGAATAGCGCCCGATCGGGCCGGTCGCGACCAATACCGCCTCGTAAAGATCCCCCAGCGCCTCGACCAGTGTGAGCGGACGGGTCGAGTTCGGGTCGAACTCGGCCTCACGCCCCCAGGGCACATCGGCGAAGCCGATATCGGTGTTCTTGCGCACCACGTCGCCAAAGCTGGCGGTGCCGAGGCTGAGGTCGGAAATGCCCGGCTCCTCGGACGGCTCGCGCGAGCCGGCATCGACCAGCGCCACGGAAAGGCCGGCATCGACCAGTTCGCGCGCCAGCTGCGCCGCAAGGTCGCCGCTGACCCAGTCGGAGCCGACGCCCGCCACGATCAGCGTGCGGATATGTCCGGCGAGAATCTCGTCGCGCAGTCGGGAATGGTCGGGCAGGATCGCGGGCGTCGCCAGCTCGGCCTCCACCGGCGCTAGGTCCTCTGCCAGGTCCGGTGCAACCTCCGGCTCGATCCGTGGACCGGGCTCCTGCGGCACATGCCGTATGACCTCGTCCTGTTCTTCCGGCACGATCTCCCCGGCGTCTTCCTCCGCTTCGGCTTCGGTTTCGCGAAGCTCCGGCGCCGGCTCGTCCGGCATGCGGTCGGTGGGCTCGGTGGCGGCTGTTGGCGCGAAGACGGGCGCCACCGGCACGAAACCGGGCACGAAATCCTGGGCCGGACGCAGCGCGCGGCCCGACAGCAGTTCGGCGAAGATGATCAGGCCCACCTGCCCCACCAGCATCACGAGCCCGACCGCCAACAGGGTCATGGCGACCTGCGGGCTCGACGGATTGACCGGCGGCGCGGCGACGGAGATCACGCGCACATCGGGCAGCGCCGAATTTCCGTCGGAGCGCGACGCGGCTTCGGAATAGCGCCGCAGATAGCTTTCCAGCAATTCGCGCTGCGCCGTCGCTTCGCGCACCAGACCCTGCAAGGTCACGGATTCGCGGGTCGCCGTTGAAGCGCCCTGCTTGAGGGTTTCGAGCTCGCGGTTCAGTGCTTCCTCGATGCCGGACTGGATATCGGATTCGGCCTCGAGCGATTCGGCGATCCGCATGGCCTCGGCGCGAAGCTGCACGTCGAGCTCGCCGATCTGGGCGACGATGGAGCGCACATTGGGATGGT
>JAEWHZ010000279.1 GCA_023387585.1 Pseudomonadota bacterium | reverse complement strand
CCACCGTGCGCGCCCACACCCTGGTGCGCCATGCCCGCCCCTTCGGCACCCAGCACAATCTCGCCAACGCCATCGCCGCCGCCTATTTCCTCGACCATCGCGACATCGACGACACCTCCGTCCTGGCTGAGCTCGCCGAGCTGCATGGCATGGACCGCGAAGACGCCCTGGCGGTGATGGAGAACGAGGCCGAGCGCGCCACCACCGCCAACCTCGCCCAGGCGGCCGCCGAGAAAGGCATTCGCGGCGTTCCCTTCTTCGTCTTCGGCGCCCGGTTCGGGCTGTCCGGCGCCCAGGCCGAGGAGGTCATCGAGGACGCCATCGCCCGCACCCTCGACGAAGAGCCGGCCCAGTGATGCGCCGGCTGGCCGGCATTGCCATCGGCCTCGCCGTCGGGCTCGCCATCGCCTATCTCGCCATCCTGTTCTATATCGGCCTCAACCAGCGTGGCCTGCAATATGTCGTCGCCGGCGAGATCACCGCGCTCGACACCACTGCGCTGCAACGCGCTAGCGAAGTGCATATCCCGGTCAATGGCGGCACCGAGACCGTGACCGGATGGCTGTCCGCGCCCGAGCCCGGCCGGCCGCTCATCGTCTATTATCGCGGCAATTCCGGCTCCTTCTCCGCCGAGCACGAACGCTTCTCCGCCTTCGAGGCCGGAGGGTTCGGCTTTCTCGCCATCGACTATCGCGGCTTCCCCCTCAGCCCGGGCGAATTGAACGAGGCCAATGTGCTCGAGGACGCGCTGGCCGCCTTCGACTTCGCCCGCGAGCAGGCCGGCACCATCGTCATCTGGGGCCGCTCGCTCGGCTCGGGCCCGGCCAGCTATGTCGCTTCCCGCCGCGAAGCCGGTCTCGTCATCCTCGAAACGCCGTTCCTGTCCGCCGTCAGCGTCGCCGCCGAGCGCTATCCCTACCTGCCCGTCGGCTGGCTGATGCAGGACCAGTACCACAACGACCGCTGGATCCCCGAGGTCGACGAGCCCGTCATCATCGCCCACGGCACCGCCGACGACACGGTCGGCTTTTCCAACGGCCAGCGCCTGTGGGAGCTGGTCCGCGAGCGGGTCGATTTCCTGATCTACCACGACGGCACCCATATCGACTTGTGGGATCGCGGCCTGTGGAACGATGTTCGCCCCCACATCCTCGCCGTCGCGGCACCCGACTGACCCGGCCTTGCATTCATGACCGCCCCCGATAACACCCGGCCGGCCGGGCTCGGCATGTCCGCCCGGCGCACCGCCGTCATCGGCGGGCTCATGGTCACCACCGGCCCGCTCAGCCTGTCGCTCTATTCCCCGGCGCTGCCGTCGCTGGTCGCCGATCTCGGCATCACCGATGCCGGCGGCAAGCTGACCCTCACAGTCTATTTCGCCGCCTTCGCCTTCGCCCAGCTGATCTGCGGCCCGGTCTCCGACCGCTATGGCCGCCGCGCCACCGGCATCGGTTTTTTCGCCATCTATGTGCTCGGCAGCCTCGTCGGCGCGCTCGCGCCGACGCTGGAAGTGCTGCTGCTCGGCCGGCTGCTCCAGGGTTTCGGCGTCTCGGCCGGCGTCGCCCTGTCGCGCGCCATGGTCCGCGACCGGTTCGCGGGCGCGGAAGCCATCCGCATCCTCACCCTGGTCAACCTGATCCTCACCGTCGCACCGGCCGTCTCGCCCACCCTCGGCAGCCTGCTCATGCTGGTCGGCCCGTGGAACGTGATGTTCACGGTCATGGCCGGGTTCGGCCTCGCCATCATCGCCATGCTCGGTTTCGGCGCGCGCGAGACGCTGCCGGAATCACGCCGCGTGCCGCTCAACCTGCGCACCATCCTCACCAACTACGCCCGCCTGCTGCGCGCGCCGGATTTCCTGCTGCCCGCGCTCGTCATCGGCTGCGCCTTTGGCGGCTTCTACGTGTTCCCCGCCCTTTTGCCCTTCATCCTGATCGACACGCTCGGGCTGAGCCCTTTCGGCTTCGCCATGGTGATGCTGATCCAGACCGGCTGCTTCATGGCCGGCAACATGATCGCCGCGCGGCTGGCGCGCCGAATCTCGGGCGCCCAGCTGGTGGGCATCGGGCTGGTGCTGATCGGATTGGCGGGCCTCGGCTTCGCCGTCGCGCCGCGCCTGATGCCCGATTCGATCCTGGCGGTGATGATCCCGGTCGGGTTGTGGATGCTGGCGCTGGCGGCCATCGGCCCGAGCGCGACCACGGCGGCCATGGCCGGGTTCGCCGATATCGCCGGCTCGGCCGGCGCCATGACGGGGTTCTTGCAGATGGGCGGCGGCTTCGCGGCCTCGCTCGCCGCCGGCGCCCTGTTCGCCAGCGCACTGGACGCCCTGACGATCATTCCGCCGCTGCTGGCCTTGGCCACCATCCTGCTGGCCGCCGCCGAGCGCTTTTATGCCCGCAGTCCGTAATCGGCATGCCACAAGCAAAAGCGCCACCCGAGGGGCGGCGCTTCAAACGCTCTGCGCTGTCGCGCCGATCAGCGGCTGCGGCCGCCGGCCGTCACCAGGCCGCCTTCGCGCTGGGCGCGCTTGCGCGCCAGCTTGCGGGCGCGGCGCACGGCTTCCGCCTTCTGGCGCGCCTTTTTCTCGGACGGCTTCTCATAGTAGTTGCGCAGCTTCATCTCGCGGAAGACGCCTTCGCGCTGCAGCTTCTTCTTGAGCGCGCGCAGCGCCTGGTCAACATTGTTATCGC
>JAEWHZ010000221.1 GCA_023387585.1 Pseudomonadota bacterium | reverse complement strand
GGGTTCCGGGCCGCCCGCTCGTCCTGCTGAGAAGGATTTCGATGACCACGCTTCCCCCGATCGTTCCCGCGCTGCCCGCCGCCATCGACCGTCGCCGCGGCCTGCCGGTGTCCGCGGCACTGGGCTGGCTGGCCGCCGGCTGGCGCGATCTGTGGACCGCGCCGGGCATGAGCCTGCTCTACGGCCTGGGCGTCGCCTCCGTCTTCGCCCTCTCGCTCGTCGCCATCCTGGAGTTCGGCTGGGGTCACATCCTGTTCCCGGCGCTGTCCTGCCTGCTGATCGTCGGGCCGGCGCTCGCCACCGGAACCTATGAGAAGAGCCGGCGCATCGCCGCCGGCGAACCGCTGAGCCTTGCTTCCATGCTGTTCCCCCGGCGCGGCACCGGCTCGCACATCTTCTTCGTCGGCGCGATCCTGGTGATGCTGGCCTTGCTCTGGCTGCGCGCCGCCGTCCTGCTCTACGCCCTGTTCTGGGGTTTCCGGCCGTTCCCCGGCCTCGACCAGATCGTGCAGACGCTGGTCGCCGATCCCTATGGCTGGGCTCTGATCGGAGTGGGCAGCGCGGTGGGCGGGCTGTTCGCGGCGCTCGGTTTCGCGATCAGCGCCTTCTCGATCCCGATGCTGCTCGACCGCAAGCTCGACGCCTTCACCGCCATGGGCCTGTCCATGACGCTCACCTGGCACAATTTGCCGGTCATGCTGTTCTGGGGCACGATCGTGCTGGCGCTGACGCTGAT
Source organism: Pseudomonadota bacterium (assembly GCA_023387585.1). Lineage (GTDB taxonomy): Bacteria > Pseudomonadota > Alphaproteobacteria > Rhizobiales > Devosiaceae > Devosia. The sequence continues at coordinate 3,754 of JAEWHZ010000221.1, read as the reverse complement.
CGGGCTGCTGACCGGCTTTTTGGGCTTCATCGTCATCTTCCCCCTGCTCGGGCACGCCTCCTGGCACGCCTATGTGGCGATCCGCGACGAGGAATAATGAGCTGCTGCGTGCCCACGGCTGAGATGATGGCCGCGGCCGGACCCGCCGACGAGGAGATCCGGCTGACCGGCCACGCACTGGCCGAGGGGCTGATGCAGACCGAACTGTCGGTGCCAGGCATCCATTGCGGCGGCTGCGTGCGCAGGATCGAAAGCGCGCTGTCGGGGCTCGACGGCGTCGAGCATGCGCGCGTCAACCTGTCGACCAAGCGCCTCACCCTGCGCTGGAAGGAGACCGCGACGGTGCGCCGGGCGCTCTCGACCCTGTCCGGCATGGGCTATCAGGCGCATCTGTTCGACCCGCGCGCGCAGGAGACCGACGCCGAGTTCTGGCAACTGGTCAAGGCGCTGGCCGTCGCCGCCTTCGGCTCGATGAACATCATGACCCTGTCGGTGGGGGTCTGGTCGGGCGCCGAGGGCAATAGCCGCGACCTGCTGCACCTGCTCGCCGGGCTGATCGCGCTGCCGACGCTGATCTATGCCGGCCGCCCCTTCTACCTGTCGGCCTGGAACGCGCTGAAGCACGGCCGGACCAATATGGACGTACCGATCGTCATCGGCGTCGTCCTCGCCTTCCTGCTGTCGGTCTACGACACCCTGACCGGCGCCCATCACGCCTATTTCGACGCCGTGACCTCGCTGCTGTTCTTCCTTCTGATCGGGCGGGTGCTCGACCACATGATGCGCGAGAAGGCGCGCAAGGCGGTGCGCGGCCTTGCGAGGCTGACGGCGCGCGGCGCCGTGGTCATCGCCCCGGACGGCAGCCGCGACTATCTCGCGCTGGAAGAGATCGAGCCCGGCATGCATATCCTGCTCGCCGCCGGCGAGCGTGTGCCGGTCGACGCGGCGGTGATCGAGGGCGCATCGGAGATCGACGTCTCGCTGGTCAATGGCGAGAGCGAGCCGCTTTCGGCCCTCACCGGAACGCAATTGCAGGCGGGCACGCTCAACCTGACCGGGCCCCTGACCATCAGGGCGACCGCCTCGGCCAACGACTCCTTCCTCGCCGAGATGATGCGCATGATGGAAGCCGCCGAGGCCGGACGCAGCGCCTATCGGCGGATCGCCGACCGGGTGGCGGATTATTACGCGCCGGTGGTGCATCTCGCCGCGCTCGTCTCCTTCATCGGCTGGATGCTCGCCGGCGGCGAGCTGCACCATTCGATCACCATCGCCATCGCCGTTCTGATCATCACCTGTCCCTGCGCGCTCGGGCTGGCCGTGCCCATGGTGCATGTGGTGGCCGCGCGCCGGCTGTTCGAAAGCGGCATCATGCTCAAGGACGGCAGCGCACTGGAGCGGCTGGCCGAGGCCGACACCGTGCTGTTCGACAAGACGGGCACGCTGACGCTCGGCCGGCCGGAACTGGTCGCTCCCGACGCCATCGACCCGGAAATCCTCGGGCTCGCCGGCGCGCTGGCGGCCTATTCGCGCCATCCCCATTCCACGGCGATCGCCGCGGCGGCGCGCGGCCTGCCGGCTTCGGCGGCGGATTTCACCGATATCGCCGAGCATGCCGGGTTCGGCCTCGAGGCGCGGGCCGGGGATGCCGTCTACCGGCTCGGGCGTGCCGGCTGGGCGCTCGATGACGCGGCCGGCTCCGGTACGGTGCTGGCCCGCGACGGAAAACTGCTGGCCCGCTTCGGCTTCGTCGACGCGCTGCGCCCCGGTGCGAAACAGGCCGTCCGCGCCCTGCAGGAGGCTGGATTTGCGATCGAGATCCTGTCGGGCGACCGCGAGGACATCGTCGCCGAAACCGCGCGCCTGCTCGGCATCGACCGCTTCCGCGCGGAAATGCTGCCGCGCGAGAAGCTGGACCGGATCGAAGCGCTCAAGGCGGAGGGGCACAAGCCGCTCATGGTCGGCGACGGGCTCAACGACAGCCCGGCGCTGGCGGCCGCCCATGTCTCGATCGCCCCGGCCAGCGCCGCCGATATCGGCCGCAACACCGCCGATTTCGTCTTCCTGCGCGACGATCTCGGCGCCGTGCCCATGGCGCTCGACACAGCCCGGCGCTCGGCGCTTCTGGTCAAGGAGAACCTCGCGCTCTCGCTGGCCTACAATGCCGTGGCGCTGCCGGTCGCGGTGCTCGGCTTCGTCACCCCGCTGGTCGCCGCCTTCGCCATGTCGGCGTCCTCGATCGTGGTGGTGGCCAATGCGCTGCGCCTGACCTGGCCGCGGTCCCGAACCGCAAAAGCCGACGCCCCCTTTGCCGGGAACGCGCTGGTGGCGCCGACCGAGGGGCGGGGCGCATGAGCGAGTTCTTCTATCTCATCCCCGTATCGCTGGTGCTGGGGGCAGGGGGGCTGGCGGTCTTCCTGTGGTCGCTCAAGGCGCAGCAATACGACGATCTCGACGGGGCGGCGGAGCGCATCCTGTTCGAGGACGACAGCCCGATCCCCGACGAAGCGCCGAAGCGGGACCGCTGATTTAGCCCCGCCCCTTTTCCAGGCGCGGCGAGAGCAGGATCGGCGCATAGACGGCGACGAAGGCGCAGAAGGCCAGGATCCACAGCGCCGCGCTGAGCCCGAGCACGGCATGATAGAACTGCGGCAACACGTCGAGCGCCGGCCGGACGATGGCGGCGAGGCAGAGGAAGATATAGGCGGCGACGGTCGCGGGGCCGGCGGCGATCGGGCGGCCGGTATGGCCGAGGGCGGCGCGCGACATGACCGCAAGCGTCATGCCGCCCAGCGCCCCGATGGTCAGGACATGCACGGCTGACGCCTCGGTGAGCAGCCCCGCGCTCGAAACGGCCAGCACCAGAAGCCCGAGCACGAGAAAGCCATAGGCGGCATGAAGGATGAGGACGATGGGCTCGGCGGCAGCGCGCCAGCCGCGCCAGCGCCACAGCCGCACGCCATGCAGCACCCCGGCGACGGCGCACAAAAGGCCCGTCAGCCAGTGGCCGGGCACCGCGACCCAGCAGGCCAGCGCCGCCGGCAGGGCGAGGAGCGCCAATTGGTCGAAGCGGTCGAAGGGCGCCGGCAATTTCGGTGAGCCGTGCCGCGCCAGCCAGTTGCGGGTGAAGCTGGGAATGATCCGTCCGCCGACCAGCGCGATCAGGACGATCCAGCCCGCGACGCCGAGCCGCCCCGCCGCGCCCGCGCTGCCGCCGGTCAGGACGGCGATGTGGAACCAGAAATTGGCGAGCGAGAGCAGCGCCAGAACCAGCACGATCTTGAGGTTCTTCCAGTTGCTTCCGGCGACGATCTCGCGCAGGGCCACGACGAACAGGACCGGCAGGAACAGCGCCTCGACCAGCAGCGCGACTTCCAGCCCGACGACGTCCGGCAGCAGCATCGCCGCCCGGCCCGCCACCCAGACCAGCACCAGGCCGAGCAGGGGGAAACCGGAAACCGGCAGCCGGCCCGTCCAGTTCGGAATGGCCGTGAGCATGAAGCCCGCCAGCGCCGCGCCGGTATAGCCGAACACCATCTCGTGCGCGTGCCAGTTGGCCGGCCCATAGGCGCCGCCGACGGGCCAGCCCAGGATCAGCGCCGCGATCCACAACCCCATCGCCGCGACGCCCCACAGGCCGGCGAGCAGGAAGAAGGGGCGAAAGCCATAGGACAACACCGCCGGCCCCGACCTGGCGATGCCCCGCGGTATGCCGCCGCTGGCCGAACGGGTGAAGAACACGTGGCTACCTGTA
>JAEWHZ010000213.1 GCA_023387585.1 Pseudomonadota bacterium | reverse complement strand
CGCCGGCGCGCCCAAGGCCGGGCTGGCGAAATGGCTCGAGGGCCACGCCGCCTGAGCGCGGCTTGGACTTAGAGATGAAAAAGGCCGCCGGATCGTCCGGCGGCCTTTTTGTTTGTCGTTAACGGGCACGATTGTCATCCCGGCGCAGGCCGGGACCCAGCTCCCAAGCCACCAACTGCCACGATGGCGCTTCAGCCGCGCCTCCTCGCGATGGGCCCCGGCCTGAAGCCGGGGTGACATCGTGGGTGGGGATGCAGCGGCGTATCCGTCGCGCCAGCTCTACGCCTGCTTGTCGATGCCTTCCGCCGGGGGCTCGGCGGGGGCGGCGGGGCCGCCCTTGGAGACGCCGACCATGGCCGGGCGCAGCACGCGCTCGCCGATGGCGAAGCCGGCCTGCACCACCTGCACCACCATGCCCTCGGGCCGGGTGGCATCGGGCACCTCGAACATGGCTTGGTGCTTGTGGGGGTCGAATTTCTGGCCCTCGGCCTCGATCGGGGTGACGCCATGCTTGCCGAGCAGGCGCTGCATCTCGCGCTGGGCCAGCTCGATGCCCTCGATCAGCGAGCGCAGCGCGCCGTCGCCGCCTTCGCGGGCCTCGGCGGGCACCACCATCAAGGCGCGCGACAGCGAATCGGTGGCGCTGAGCATGTCGCGCGCGAACCCGGCTATGGCATAGGCGCGGGTTTCGGAAATCTCGCGCTCGGTGCGCTTCCTCAGATTCTCCATGTCGGCGGCGAGGCGCAGCAGGCGGTCGCGCAATTCGGCGTTCTCGACCGTCAGGGCCTCGACGGGGTCGACGGTTTCACCCGCTTCTTCTTCGGGGCGCGCCTCGTCCACGCCTTCCGTCTCGGGGCGCGGTTCGGTTTCGGGCGTCGGTTGATCGTCGCTCATGGCATTCTCGCGATTAAGGCATTGGGGCGCCGGCAGCCGGCTTGGTTGGCCGGGATATCGGCCAGCCGGCGCGACAATTCAAGGCTTGTCGTCAGGACTTGCGCGCCATCATGGCCGAGACGACGTTGGCGGTGTAGTCGACCACCGGCACGATGCGGGCGTAGTTGAGCCGGGTCGGCCCGATGACGCCGAGAACGCCGACCACCTTGTGGCTGGCGTCCTTGTAGGGCGACAGGATCACCGAGGAGCCGGAGAGCGAGAACAGCTTGTTCTCCGAGCCGATGAAGATGCGCACGCCTTGGGCGCGCTCGGCGTCGCCGAGCAGCTCGAGCAGCCCGTCCTTGCTTTCCAGCTCGTCGAAAAGCTGGCGCATGCGGGCGAGATCGTCGGAGGCCATGGCGTCGTTGATGAGGTTGGCGCGCCCGCGCACGATGATGGTCGGCTGCGCATCGCCCGGCTGCGACAGGGTGGCGATGCCGGCATCGACCAGCTTTTGCGTCAACTCGTCGAGCTCGGCGCGCTGGGCGGCGCGCTGCTCGGCGAGGATGCGGCGGGCCTCGGACAGGGTGTGGCCGACGATGTAGTGCGACAGGAAATTGCCCGCCTGCTGCAAGGCCGAGGCGGTCAGGCCCGGCGGCAATTCGAACAGGCGGTTCTCGACCTGGCCGTCCTGGCCGACGAGGATGGCCATGGCGCGGGAGGGATCGAGGCGCACGAACTCGACATGCTTGAGCACCATGTCGGCCTTGGTGGCGATGACGAGGCCGGCGCCCTGGCTGAGCCCGGAGAGAAGCTGGCTCGCCTCGGACAGCACGTCCTCGATGCCGCCATCGCTGTTCTCGATCTGCTCGGCGATGCGCAGGCGCTCGCGCTCGTCGACGGCGCCCATCTCGAGCATGGCATCGACGAAAAAGCGCAGGCCGAGCTGGGTGGGCGCGCGCCCGGCCGAGGTGTGCGGCGCCGCGATCAGCCCCAGATCCTCGAGATCGGCCATGACGTTGCGCACCGAGGCCGGGGACAGGCCCTTGTCGAGCAGGCGCGACAGGTCGCGCGAGCCGATGGGGATGCCGGTCGCGAGGTACCGGTCGACGAGCTTGCGAAAGATTTCCTGGCTTCTGGCGTTGAGCGCCGACAGGAAGTCTTCTGTCTGGGTCATGGTGTCTCGGTCATGCGGGCTGGCCTTGCGGGCGATCTTAACCGTATGGCCCATTTAGGCACAAACCGCGCGGCCGCCAAGGCGCTGAGGGATTGTGAGCCCCGCCCGAACGGGGTTAAGAGGCGGTTAACGTCAAACCGCCTGCGGAGGCAGATTCCCCTATGCGCCCATCCGGCCGCGAGCCCGATCAATTGCGAGCCGTCACCCTGGAACGCGGCGTCGCGCCCAAGGCGGAAGGCTCGTGCCTCGTCTGCTTCGGCGCGACCCGGGTGCTGGTGACGGCGAGCGTCGAGACCACGCTGCCCGGCTGGCTGCGCGGCAAGGGGCAGGGCTGGGTGACGGCCGAATACGGCATGCTGCCGCGCGCCACCGGAACCCGCACCCGGCGCGAGGCGACGGCCGGAAGGCAGACCGGGCGCACCCAGGAGATCCAGCGCCTGATCGGGCGCTCGCTGCGCGCCGCCTGCGACCTCGCCGCGCTGGGTGAAGCGCAGATCACCGTCGATTGCGACGTGCTAGAGGCCGATGGCGGCACGCGCACGGCGGCGATCACCGGCGGCTATGTGGCGCTGGCCGAGGCGGTCAAATGGATGGAGGCGCGTTCGCTGACCAAAGGCAAGGTGCTGCGCGACAGCGTGGCGGCGGTGTCGTGCGGCATCTATCGCGGCACGCCGGTGCTCGATCTCGACTATCTCGAGGATGTCGAGGCCGGGACGGACGCCAATTTCGTCATGACGGGCGGGGGCAAGTTCATCGAGATCCAGGGCACGGCGGAAGGGGCGCCCTTCGCGCGCGACGAGCTCGACGCGCTGATGACGCTGGCCCAGGCCGGCATCGGCGAATTGAGCGCGCTGCAGCAGGCGGCGCTGTCGCGATGAGCGCCCCGCCCCGGCTCATGGTCGGCGACCGGCTGGTGATCGCGACCCATAATGACGGCAAGCTCGCCGAATTCCGCGACCTGTTCGAACCCTATGGGCTCGACATCGTCTCGGCCGGCGAGCTCGGCCTGCCCGAGCCCGATGAGACCGGAACGACGTTTGTCGAGAACGCGCGCATAAAAGCGCATGCGGCGGCGAGCGCGTCGGGCAGCCTGGCGCTGTCGGACGATTCGGGGCTGTGCGCCGAGGCGCTGGGCGGGCAGCCGGGCGTCTACACCGCCAACTGGGCCGGGCCGGGGCGCGATTTCAACCTCGGCATGCGCCGGCTGGAGGACGCCTTGCAGGCGGCCAACGCCACGAGGCCATCCGAGCGGCGCGGGCATTTCATGGCAACGCTGTGCCTCGCCCAACCCGACGGCACCGACTGGATCTTCGAAGGACGGGTCGACGGCACGCTGCTCTGGCCGCCGCGCGGCGAGCGCGGGCACGGCTTCGATCCCGTGTTCATGCCGGATGGCTACGACATCACCTTCGGGCAGATGCCGGCCGAGATGAAGCATTCCTACGCGCCGGGCCGTACCGGGCTCAGCCACCGCGCCCGCGCCTTCGCCGCTTTCGCGGCTTCGGTGCTGGAGGGACGCCGATGAGTGCCAACGACCTGTTCGGTATCTATGTCCACTGGCCGTTCTGCGCCGCCAAATGCCCCTATTGCGACTTCAACTCGCATGTGCATCGCGGCCCGTTCGACGAGGCGGGCTATGTCGCCGCCTATGAGCGCGAGATCGCCGCCATGGCGGCGCTGACGCCGGGGCGGCTGGTGCAGTCGGTGTTCTTCGGCGGCGGCACGCCCTCGCTGATGAGCCCGCAGGCGGTGGAACGCATTCTCGATGCCATCTCGCGCCACTGGGCCGTCGACAACCGCGTCGAGATCACGCTCGAGGCCAACCCGACCAGCGTCGAGGCCGAGCGTTTCCGCGGCTATCGCGGTGCCGGGGTCAACCGCGTGTCGCTCGGCGTGCAGGCGCTCGATCCGGCGGCGCTCAAGGCGCTGGGGCGGCTGCACAGCGTCGAGGAGGCGGTGGCGGCGGTGCGGCTGGCGCAGTCGATCTTCGAGCGTTCGAGCTTCGACATGATCTATGCGCGGCCCGGCCAGTCGCTCGATGCCTGGGCGGACGAATTGCGCGAGGCGCTGTGGCTGACGCGCGGGCATATCTCGCTCTACCAGCTGACCATCGAGCAGGGCACGCGCTATTACGAGCTGCAGCAGGCCGGCAAGCTGCAACTGCCCGGCGAGGAACTGGCCGCCGATTTCTACGAGATGACGCAGGAACTGGCCGCCGAGGCCGGCCTGCCGGCCTATGAGATCTCCAACCATGCCCGGCCGGGCCAGGAGAGCCGGCACAATCTGATCTACTGGCGCTATGGCGAATATGTCGGCATCGGGCCGGGCGCGCATGGGCGCATCGTCGTCAATGGCGAGCGCCACGCCACCGCCACCGAAAAACTGCCCTTCGACTGGCACAAGCGGGTCGGGCAATTCGGCCACGGCATGATCACCGACGACGTGCTGAGCTGGGAAGAGCAGGGCGACGAATTCCTGGTGATGGGGCTGCGGCTCAAGGAAGGCATCTCGCCGGCCCGCTTCGCCGCCATTTCCGGGCGCAAGCTGGAGCGTTCGCAGGTCGAGGCGCTGACCGGTTACGGCTTCGTCGAGACCCTGCCCAACGGCAATCTGCGCGTGACAGATCGCGGCTTTCCCGTGCTCGACGCCGTGGTCGCCGACCTGGCGGCCTGAGGCGTGGCGGGCGAGCGGCCGGCGCGACGCTACGCCATCGGCGATGCCGGCTTCGACGCCCCGCCCCTCGCGCCCGGCCTTTATGTGGTTTCGACCCCGATCGGCAATCTGCGCGACATCACCCTGCGGGCGCTGGAAACGCTGGCGGCGGCCGACCTGGTGCTGTGCGAGGACACGCGCACCTCGGCGCGCCTGTTCGAACATTACGACATTCGCGGACCCCGGCAGGCTCTGCACGAGCATAATGAGCGCGAGCGCGTGGCCGAGATCGTCGGGCGCATCGTGGACGGCGCCGCCATCGCGCTGATCTGCGATGCCGGCACGCCGCTGGTTTCCGATCCCGGCTTTCCGCTGATCCGGGCGCTGGGCGAGGCCGGGCTCGAAATATTCGCCGTGCCCGGTGCCTCGGCTGTGCTGTCGGGACTGGTGGTCGCCGGCCTGCCGACCGATTCCTTTGCCTTTTTCGGTTTTTTGCCGGCGAAGAGCGGCGCGCGAGGCAATGCGCTGGCCGGGCTGGCGGAGCGCCGGGAGACGCTGGTGTTCTATGAAAGCCCGCGCCGGCTGGCCGACACGCTCGGCGCCATGGCGGAGGCGTTCGGTGTCGAACGGCCGGCGGCGGTGGCGCTGGAGCTGACCAAGAAATTCGAGCGCGTGGCGCGCGGCACGCTCGGCGAATTGCAGGCGCGCTTCGCCGGCGAGACGGTGAAGGGCGAGGCGGTGGTGCTGGTCGGCGGGGCGGCGGAGCGCGAGATCGACGAGGCCGGCTGGCAGGCGGCGCTGGAAGCGGCGCTCGAAGGCCAGCCCCTGCGCACAGCGGTCGATTCGGTGGCCGAGGCCTATGGGCTCAAACGCAAGCAGGTCTATGATGCGGCGCTGGCGCTCAGGAACCGGCAATAGCGATCTTCGGCGCCGCCGCTGGCGCGCCGGGCTGAGGGCCGAGGCGCTGGCGGGCTGGTATCTGCGCCTCAAGGGCTATCGCATCCTGGCGCGGCGGGTGAAGATGGGCGCGGGCGAGATCGACCTCGTCGCCCTGCGCGGCACGGTTCTGGTGTTCGTCGAGGTCAAGGCGCGCACCGGCGGCCATCTTTATGCGCAGGCGCTCGAAGCGGTGAACACGCGGCGCATCGGCAATGCGGCCGCGCTCTATGTCGCCCGCTACCCCCGCCTTGCCGGGCTGGACCAGCGCTTCGACGTGATTTTCCTTGCGCCCTTCGCCTGGCCGCGCCATGTCACCAACGCCTTCGAGGCCAGTTGAGCCAAATGGGAGTGAAATGAGCCTGACCGTCGCCGTCCAGATGGACCATGTCTCGACCATCAACCCGATCGGGGATTCGACCTTCGCACTCATGCTCGAAGCGCAGGCGCGCGGGCACGCGCTGCTGCATTATACGCCCGACACGCTGTCGCTGAAGGGCCGGACGCTGAGCGCGCTGTGCCAGAGCGTAAAACTGTTCGACGACGTGCCCAAGGGCGAGCATTTCACGCTCGGCGCGGAGAAGCGGATCGACCTGGCGGAGGCCGACGTGGTGCTGATGCGCCAGGACCCGCCCTTCGACATGAACTACATCACCATCTCGCACCTGCTCGACCACATCCATCCCGGAACGCTGGTGGTCAACCCGCCGACCACGGTGCGCAACGCCCCGGAAAAGATCCTCGTGATGGACTTTCCCGAGCTGATGCCGCCGACGCTGGTGACCCGCGACCGCGACGAAATCTTCGCCTTCCGGCGCGAGCACGGCAACATCATCGTCAAGCCGCTCTACGGCAATGGCGGGGCCGGCGTGTTCTTCATCCAGGAGGGCGACCAGAACCTCGTGAGCCTGCTCGAACTGTTCGAGCAGAATTATCGCGAGCCCTTCATGATCCAGAAATACCTGCCGGACGTGCGCAAGGGCGACAAGCGCATCATCCTGGTCGACGGCGAGCCGGTCGCCGGGCTCAACCGCGTGCCGGCCGAGGGCGAGGCGCGCTCCAACATGCATGTCGGCGGCAGGCCGGAATTGAGTGAGCTGACTGCGCGCGAGCGCGAGATCTGCGCCGCCATCGCGCCGGCGCTGAAGGAACGCGGCATGATCTTCGTCGGCATCGACGTGATCGGCGACTATCTCACCGAGATCAACGTCACCTCGCCGACCGGCATCCGCGAGATCAAACGCTTCGGCGGGCCGGACATCGCGGTGATGATCTGGGACGCAATCGAGAAGCGGCTCGATCCGTCCTGATGGAGGTGTTCCTCGTCGCCTTCGCCACCCTGTTCGCGACCGTCGGCGTCGCCGACATCGCCTTCATCTTCGCCGGGCTGACGCGCGAAAACACCTCACGCGAGCGCTTCGTGTTCGCGACGCGCGGAGCGGCGGTGGCGCTGGCGATCCTGCTGTTCTTCGGCTTCGTCGGCAGCGCGGTGCTCGATCTGTTCGGCATCTCGATCCCGGCGCTGCGCACGGCGGGCGGCATCCTGCTGCTGCTGATCGCCATCGACATGGTGTTCGCGCGCCATTCGGGCGGCACCGGCACCACCGATGCCGAGGAACAGGAGGCGCGGGTGGCCACCGACATCTCGGTGTTCCCGCTGGCCATGCCGCTGCTCGCCGGGCCTGGCGCGATCAGTGCCATCATCCTGCTGACGACCGGGGCGCGCAGCCAGGCCGAGTTCTGGCTGGTGCTGCTGGCGCTGGTGCTGATCATGGTGCTGGCCTGGCTGACGCTGCTGGTCGCCATTCCCATCCAGCGCCTGCTGGGCCTGACCGGGCTGTCGGTGGTGTCGCGCGTCGTCGGCATATTGCTGGCGGCGCTCGCGGTGCAGTTCGTGTTCGACGGCATCGCCGCGAGCGGGCTGCTCGGCGGCAATTGAAGCGAATTGGCCGTGTTAACGCTCAGTTAAGCCTGTTCTTGCCGCAAGCGCGCGGCGGGTTTAGCGCTGAGCCCCTCTCTTGGAGGTCGTCATGCGCATCGCCCTTGCCGTCGTGCTCCTGCTGGTCACGGTCATGGTCGCCGCCAGCCCCGGTGTCGTCGCGGCGCGCTCGGACGTGCTGATGCCGATCGTGGCGGCCGGGTAGCGTTCTTGTTTGTCGCGTTTTGCGAACCGGAAAACCGCTTCGCACCTTTCCTGCAAACGCTCCGTGCTACTTCGCCCCGCACCGTCCCATCGGCCCGAGCGTCGCCATGCGGCGCGGATCGCAGCCGGTGAGGATGAAATTGGCCCAGTCGGCGCGCGTGCCGTAGAAGACGTTGCGGTCGACCTCGGTGCGTATGC